>CALMTS010000122.1 GCA_937872685.1 uncultured Desulfomicrobium sp. | reverse complement strand
ATGGGGTAATCCAGGCCCTTCCAGCCGAAGATGCCGCCGGGGTAGCGGTAGACGTTCTTGTAGCCGAGCTTCTTCGCCCAGACCGCCCCGTTGTGGCTGCGCGTGCATTTCACGAAACCGCAATAGATGACGATGGTCCTGTCCTTGTCCGGGCCGAGCATGGCCTCGAAGTCGGCCTGGGACTTGCCTCCGGTTTCCTTGGCGTCCCATTCCTTCATGTCCGGGATGGGGAACAGGAACTGGACCGCTCCGGGCACATGCTCCTTCTTGTAGCTGTCCTCGTAGGGCATGGTGTCGACGATGACCATGTCCTTGCCTTCATCCATCATCTTTTTGAGCTCCGTGCCCGTGACCAGGCCGTAGCCGCCGGCGGCCGTGTCGCGGACCAGTTTGACGGCCTCGGCTTCCTTGGTGGCCTCGGCTTCGAACTTGGAGTCGAACAGGGCGAAAGAGGGGCTGGCGAGCAGGATGCAGAACAGGGCCAGAACGGGGACGAGAAACTTTTTCATGCGCTTTCTTCCTTGCAGATAAAGGTTTTGACGGACTGATATTTCACGGCGAGGGAGCCCGGGCGCATGCCCAGGACCTTCCGCCACACGTACAGGGACGCGGCGCAGGCCAGCATGAAGAGGTCCCGCCACAGGGCGTCGCGGATGCCGGCATAGGCTTCGGCCTCGGGATCGCCGGGGCCGTAGCAGCCGCAGTCGATGTCGAGGCCCATGTGCAGGCCGTAGGCGAGCACGGCGATGAAAACGAGGAGCATGAGGGTGATGAGGCCCAGGCTGCCGCGGATGTCGAAAATCAGGGCCGCCGCGCCGAGGATTTCGATGACGGGCAGCAGGAACGCCACGGGCATGACCAGGGGGCCGGGCAGGATGCCGAAGGCGTCGATGGTCACGGCGAAGGTCATGGGGTTGGCGATTTTGACGGCACCGGCAACCAGAAAGGACAGGGCCAGCCCGATACGCACGGCGGCATAGGACCAGGATTTCCACGACAGAGGGATCATGGGAAATTCTGTGACCTTCGAACGACCGCGGGTCAAATCGTTCTTTCGGATGAAATCAGGCCGGATGCATTGGTTTTATTGATGATCGTCGGGCGGGTCCAGACGCGCCGGGAGAACGTGCGGGGCGAAGTCGCAGGGGGCGTGGAAAACGGTCCACTCGCCGCTGTAGGGGTGGAAGAGGCCGAGCTGGCTGGCGTGGAGCATCAGCCGGGACGGTTCCCCGGGGACCTCCCCGCCGTAGAGGTTGTCGCCGGCAATGGGATGCCCCAGGCTGGCCATGTGCACGCGCAGTTGGTGCGACCGCCCGGTGCGGGGCCGCAGCAGGACCAGGGTGGTTTCCTGGCTGCGTTCCAGGACCAGGTAGTGTGTCAGGGCGGCCTTGCCCGTGTCGTGGCAGACCATCTGTCTGGGCCTGTTGGGCCAGTCGCAGACGAGGGGCAGGTCCACCCATCCTTCGTCGTCGCGCATGACGCCCCGGACGCGGGCCAGATAAACCTTGCCGGTCAGGCGCTCCTGGAACTGCCGGCGCAGTTCGGCTTCGGCCTTGCGCCGGGTGGCCACGACCAGCACGCCGGAAGTGCCGAGGTCCAGACGGTGCACGGCCTGGGCGCCGGGGTGCAGTTCGCGCACGCGGGACAGGGCCGAGTCGAAGAGGTCCGGGGTCCGGCCGGGCACGGACAGCAGTCCGCTCGGCTTGTTCAGGACGACCATGTCACGGTCCTCGTGGATGATGACCAGCCGCGGCTCGGCGGGCGGGTCGTAGCGCAGGGGGGCCAGGGTCATGGCAGGCCGGGGTTGAGCAGGCTGTTCTGGTCGGTGAGGCCTTCGATGGCCGCGTTGATGCGCTGCAGCGTACTTTCGGGCAGGGCCTTGCTGAACATCAGGTAGCGAAGGTTGCCGGCCGGAATGTCGTCCATGCTCAGGGAGACGAACCGGTCCGGGTCCACACCGGCCGAGCTCAGCAGGGTCGGGACCTCCTCCGGTGCCACGAGCATGTAGCTGGCACGTCCGTGCAGGATGAGCCGGGGCAGAACCTGCTGGGTGGTGGACACGGTCAGGTTGCGGACCAGGATTTCCTTCTGCATGCGGTCGATGGCCTCGCCATAGGAAAAGGATGCCACCTGGGCCATGACCAGGGACGTGTCCGCAAACACCTCGCGCAGGGTCCTGTGCCGTTTGAAGAGGGCGGCCTTGTCGGTGGTGGTCAGCAGGACAAGGGGCCGGTCGCGGTAGATGGGCAGGCTGAAGCGGGCGAAGGATTCGCGCTCGGAGGTCCTGAACCAGCCGATGGAGCAGATCGGGACGCGGTCGCCGCGGATTTCTTCCAGAATGCGGCTGGCCGGGTGCGGGGAATAATCGGCCTGGACGCCGGCCGCGTCGAGAATCCGGCGGGTCAGGTTCAGGAGAAAGCCGCCGGGCTGGCCGTTGA
>CALMTS010000121.1 GCA_937872685.1 uncultured Desulfomicrobium sp. | reverse complement strand
TGGCCGAGATGCTCGCCGTCACGGTGCCGATCTCCCTGGCCGCCTGGCTCAGCTGCTCCATGTGCCGGGTGGTCTCCCCGGCCCTGCCCACGGCGTCGGAGGTCGTGCGTCTGGCCAGGTCGGCGCTCTGGGCCACGCCCTGGATGGTCGCGGCCAGCTGCGCCGTGGAGCGGGCCACGGTGCCGACGTTGACCGTGGCCTGCTCCATGGCCGCCGAGACGGAATGCATGTTCTCGCTCACGGCCCTGGCCGAATCGTGCACCGCGCGGGCCCGGCGCGCCGTGCCGGCGGAGTTTTCCGTCAGCCCGCCCGAGGCGGCGCCCAGCTCCGAGGACGCCCCGGACAGCGCGTCCGTGGCCGACACGATCTCGGCCAGCATCTCGCGGCTTCTGGCGACCATGGAGTTGAGGGCGGCGGCCAACTGCCCGATGCTGTCCCGGGCCGGGTAGGAAATGGTCGCGGTGTAGTTGCCCGCGGCCACCTCGTCGGCCAGCACGGCCATGCGCCGCACCGGGGCCAGCAGCACGCGGCCCGCGAGGCCGATGAGCGCCACGGACAGGACCAGGGGCAGGGGCATGCCGACCAGGGCGTTTCTGATCAGCCGTTCCCTGACGCCGGCCATGAGGTCGTCGGTGGCGACCCAGGTGGCGAAGGTCAGGTTCCAGGGTTCGAAATGCCGCAATGAAACTTCCAGGCTCCTGCCGTCGGCCGTATGGACGGTCCCGACCCCGTTGCCGGCGGCGATGATGGCCGCGGCCTCCTGCTGCGCGCCGGGAAGGTCGACGACGGTCCTGCCCTCGGCGTCGAAGGCCAGGGTGCCGCCGTGCCCGCCCACGCGCACCCTGCGCACGTACTCGGCGAAGGCGTCGCTGATGAGGGGGTGCGTGATCTCCAGCGCCCCCAGCACCTCGCTTCCCGTCAGGTCCGTGAACGGCGCGTAGGCGGCCATGCGCCACGCTCCGCCGAGCCAGACCAGCCCTTCCCAGGTCTTGCCCGCAAGGACCGCCTCCAGGGCCGGGTTGCCGGGCCCCATGAAGGACCCCTTGCCCCACAGCGGGACTGGGCTGTCCAGGGAGGTCGAGACGCGCACCAGCCTGCCCCCGTCCAGTTGCAGGATGGAGGCTACCCCGCCCGTCAGTTCCGCCACCTTGCGAACCACGGCGTTGTCCTCGTGCAGGTAGACCGAGCCGTGCTTCAGGGCCGGCAGGACCGTTTTCACCGGCCCGCCGCCGGCCTGGTCCGTCAGTTCCAGCTCGGCCTCCATGAGCACCTCGGGCACGGGAAAGCCGCTCAGCTCGAACTGCGTCTTCATGATGTCGCGGTCGATGAGCAGCTTGTGCTGCATGAGGGTGTGCTGCAGGGCCACGGACTCGGCCAGTGTGGCCGAGATGCGCGTCAGCCCGTCGCGCCCCTGCCGCAGGGAGTCCGTGTTGGCCATGTAGATCTGGAAAACGGAAAGACACAGAACCGTCACAAGGACGATGGCGATGGTGACGCCGGCGATTTTTGTCTGGAAACCAAGGCTCTTGCCCATACTGTCGTGACCCTTTTTCTGTCGTTTGGGGATGCTGTCCGCATCGGTGATGATTTCGGACTTCATCTGTACGACATATGATGTAGGACGATGACAGTATGGTGACAGTATGGTGACAGCCGTGTCCGCCGGCCCACGGGAAGTCAGGCCGGGCATGGCATGCCGTGGGGCCGGCGGATACGGGAAAGGCGCCGCGCGGGTTGCGGGGCCGGCCTAGTCCGTGAGCCAGAAGAACGACAGGGCGGGTATCATGACCGTCCCTTCCTCCTCCGCGATCTGCCCACCCGTGCACAGGTCCTTCATGCTCCCGTGCTGGAAGAATCCGTGCGGGGCGAGCTCCTCCACGTCCAGGGGCTGGGGCTCCACGTTGAAGTTGCTGACGGCCAGGACCCTGTTGCGGCAGTTCTCGGGGTCGTAGCGCGAGAAGACCAGCAGGTTCGGGTTGTCCGCGGGGATGAGCATGCGGTTGTCGAAGTCCGCGAAGGCCGGGATCTCTTTGCGCAGGGCGATGAGGTGCTTCAGCCCGGAGAAGATGCGCTGCTCCACCGTGCCGGCCTGGTGCCGCCGCTCGGCCTTGTCCCAGTCGAAGCGCGAACGGTGCACCCAGCGCGAATCGTGCTGGGTGGCCGGGTCCTTCAGGAATTCCAGGTTGTTCAGGGTGCCGACGGCGTCGCCGTAGTACAGAAGGGGCAGCCCGCCGAAGGAGAGGATGACGCTGTGCAGGAGGATGATGGTCCTGACCGCCGCGTCGACGGCCTCCTCGTCGTGGTTCTCCAGGGCCCATTCCAGGCCCACCAGCGAGGCCAGGGAGCCGGAAATGCGCGCGTCCCCGGTTTTTTCGTTGGTGCCGAAGGGCATGCCGCGGGCCTGGGATGTGGGAAAGCGGCCCGTGAAATAGTCGACCAGGAAGGCGCGGTGCAGGGCCGGGTCGTAGCCGGCCAGGCGCACGTCCCCGTCGTCGAAGCCCAGACCGATGTCGTCGTGGCAGCGCACGTAGTTGAGCCAGGTGGCGCGATCGAGCTTCTGGGGCAGGTTGCCCACGCCCTGGGCCAAAAGCTTCGTGTTCTTGGTGGCCACGGCGTCCCAGAGCAGGGCCATGAGGGTGGCGTTGTAGGCGATCTCGCATTCCTTGGAGTAGATGGCGTGCTCCCCGAAGTACTTGGCGATCTCGCTCGGCGCGACGATGGCCTCGGCGATGAAGAGGACCCCCGGCGCCGTGACCTGGCAGCAGTCCTTCATGAGCCGCAGGATGAGGTGCGCCTCGCGTTCGTTCTGGCAGGTGCTGCCGATCTTCTTCCAGAGGAAGGCCACGGCGTCCAGGCGCAGGATGTCCGCCCCCATGTTGGCCCAGTAGAGGATGATGTCGATCATCTCGATGAGCACGGCCGGGTTCCGGTAGTTGAGGTCCCACTGGTAGGTGTTGAACACGGTCATGACCCACTTGCCCATGGCCTCGTCCCAGGTGAAGTTGCCGGGGGCCGTGGCCGGGAAGATCTCGGGCATGGCCTCCTCGTAGGCGTCGGGGATGCTGCGGTCATCGAAGACGTAGTAGTAGTCCTGGTATTTCTTCTCCCCTGCCCGGGCGCGCACGGCCCATTCGTGTTCGTCGGAGGTGTGGTTGACCACGACGTCCAGGACCAGGAGGATTTCGCGGCTGCACAGGGCGCCCGCGAGGTCTTTGACGTCGTCGAGGGTGCCGTACCTGTCGTCGATCCTGCGGAAGTCGCGCACGGCGTAGCCGCCGTCGTTGTTTTCCCGGGGGCAGTCGAGGATGGGCATGACATGGATCATGTTCACCCCGAGCTCCTGGATGTAGGGAAGCCTCTCCTTGAGGCCCTGCAGGTCGTCGGCGAAGCGGTCGCAATACAGGGCCATGCCGACCCATTTCTGGCTCAGGAACCAGTTGTAGTTGATCTCGCGGGCGATGTCCGAGCGCCGCAGGACGGGGCCGCGTTTGATGTAGCGCAGGGCCAGGGTTTCCACTAGGCGGACCATCTGGTCCTTGAAGTCGGGGCGCTCGCCGTAGAGCAGCTTGAACAGGGAATAGATGGCGTAGAAATTCGCCCCGAGGCGCGTGTAGAAGCGACGCAGCCTGTACTTGCCGATTTCCGGGTTCAGCTTGGCCAGAATCTCGTTCAGCAGCGCATGGGAAGCCTGTTCGTACATCAGTTCTCCTTGTCTCGTTCGATTTCGCGCAGCCACGCGCCGATCTCGGGCCAGAAATGGGCGGCGCCCTCCAGGATGCCGGCGGCGTAGTTGCCGTTCATGCCCAGGTAGCCACGGGCGATGTGCAGGGCCGGCCGCTTCTCCCGCGCCAGCTTCGCTTTGATGCCCTCCTCGGCATTGGCCACCAGGACGGCCGGGATGTCGCTGGCCAGCACGTCCAGGTCGTTGCCGCTGTCGCCGGCGAAGAGGGTCTCGTCCGCGCCGAAGCCCTCGCGCTCCATGAGGAAACGGATGGCGGCCAGCTTGCCGGCCCGCTCGGGGAGCACGTCCAGAAGCCCCACCGCCGCCAGGGTGTCGACGCTCCACACGAGCCTGGCCCTGAGGGACGCCAGGCGCCGCCGCGCCTCGTCCATGAGGGCCCTGTGGTCGGCCTGCAGCGGTACGTAGTAGCTCAGCTTGTGCCGCCCCTGCTTTTCGCGCTCCTGGAGCTGCAGCCCGTCCACGTCCGCCAGCAGCCCATGCAGGTCGCCGCCGGTCATGCCGTCCCAGTCGGGGTCGAGGTGGTCGCTCCATGCGGCCCAGGGCTGCCAGTCATCCCCGGCGGCGCGATAGATGGTCGAACCCACGTCGGCCACGGCGAAATCCGGGCGCGGCAGCCCGAATTCGCGGATGGCGCTCTCGATGAGTTCCCGGTGCCGCCCCGTGACGTAGGCCAGGCAGACGTCCGCGCGGGCCGCCAGGGCGGCGAAGAGCCGCGGGGCCCCGGGCGACAGGGGCTGTGGTCCGTTGGGTATGAGGGTCCTGTCGAGGTCGGTGCAGAGCAGGCGGCGCGTCATGGCGTCTTCTCCCGGGCCGGAAAACCATAGTATTCCATGGCTTCGAGAATGCCCTCGGCGTGGGAGGCCTTGGCGAAGTAGATGTTGTCGACGCTGGCCAGACCCGACAGCTCCATGATGTGGCGGCTGTCGACCACGGTGCCGAGGGTGTTGCCGCGCAGCATGTCGGCGTCGGCGCCCGTGACCCCGGCGACCATGGTGTTTTCCAGGGGGAAATCCAGGTGCTCGGCGCACCAGCGCAGGGCCAGGCCCTTGGAGGCGCGCATGGGCAGGACGTCGAGGTACTGCTCGAAGGACACGAAGACGTTCACGGCCTGGTCGGCGCGCTGCAGGGTCTGCCGGACCTCCTGCTCGCCGATGACGTTGGTGTCGATGTAGTAGCTGATCTTGAAATTGTTCAGGTGTTTCTTGGGCTGCAGGGTCAGCCCCGGGACGTCGCGCAGGGCCTTGCGCACCAGGCCCGGCGTCCAGAGGTGGTTGATGTGCCGTTCCCAGTTGGAGTCCTCGGTCAGGTTCGGCGCGTAGTGGATTTCCGTGCCCTGCCCGGAGATGAGGACGTCCGGCTGCGGCATGCGGTGCCGGCGCAGGGTGGCCAGGGCGTCATCCAGGCGCCGGCCCGTGGTGATGCCGAAGACGACGGATTTGCGCAGGCGGTGCACGGTCTCGAGCAGCCGCCGCAGGGAGGCCTCGTCCCCCAGCAGGCTCAGGTCCAGCTCGACGAAGAGGGCCTGCCTGCGCGACAGCCCCTGCAGGATCAGGGGGCAGGCCCGCGGGAGGGGTTCGGTCTTCTCCACCAGGGGGCGGACCATGCCGAGGTATGTGTCCACGTGGGCCTTCCAGGAATAGTGGCGGCGCACGCCCGCGATGCCGTTTTTCGAGAAGCGCCGCCAGGCCCTTCCGTCCTCGATGGTCCGCAGGATGGTTTCGGCCATGGCCTCCTTGTCGAGGGGGTCGACGAGGTGGCCGTTGCCGCAGTTGGCGACGATGTCCCGCGGGCCGCCGTCCTCGGTGGCGACCACGGGCAGCCCGCAGGCCGCGGCTTCGAGCAGGGTCAGGCCGAAGGGCTCCGTCAGGGCGGGGTTGACGAAGACGCCGCGCGACGCGGCGGCCAGCCGGAAGAGGGTCGGCACGTCATCCGGCCTGTGGTGCCGTGGATAGGCGATATGGCCGTAAAGGTCGTGTCGGTCCACCGCCAGCAGAATGTCCGTCAGCACGTCCCGGGCCCCGTCGTCCATGTCCCGGATGTCGTCGCGGTTGCCGGCCACCACGACGAGGTTGGCGGCCTCCCGCAACTGCGGCGATTCGCCGTAGGCGTCGATGAGGGTGACGATGTTCTTCTTCGGGTCGGGCCGCGAGAGGGCGAGGATCACGGGCTTGGCGCGGCGCGCCAGAAACCTGCCGACTTCCCGGCCGATGTCCGTGCCCCACTCGTTTGCCTTCGACGGGTAAAAGCGAGACATGTCCGTGCCGGGCGGGATGACGCGCATGCGCTCGGGCTGGTAGAAGTCGTAGACGCCGTACTGTTCCTCGACCTCCTGTTGCGTGCTGGTGATGACGCGTTCGGCCACGCTCAGGGTCGTCTCCTCGGCCTCGATGCGCCGCGAGATGCTGTAGGTGCCTTCGAGCTGCAGGTGCGTGACGCCGGTGGCCAGCAGGCGCAGGCGCTTGCTGCGGCCCAGGGAGTGCCCCGTATGGACCAGGGGCACGCCCAGCTGGTTGGAGAGGCGCGAACCGACGTAGCCGGCGTCGGCGTAATGGCTGTGGATGATGTCGGGCATGCGCTGCTGGCTGCGCAGGAAGGTCATGACGTTGTCCGAGAAGCTGTCCAGGTGGTCCCAGAGGAGCTCCTTGCGGATGTACCCTTCCTCCCCGCACTCGATGCGCACGATGGAGGCCTTGTCCGAGAGGGGCTCCTCCACGGCGGCGTAGTCCGGGCTGACGGCCGGGTCGACGACGCGGCGGGTCAGCAGCACTGCCCGCTCCACCTCGGGGCTCTCGCCCAGGGCTTTGGCCAGTTCCACCACGTACTTGACCTGCCCGCCCGTGTCCGCGTCGCGTCCGAGCTCCGGGTCGTGTCCGCGGACCAGTCCGTGCACGCTGATGAGCACGATGAACAGGGGGGGCTTCCCAGTGGGACCGTCTTTGCGTCTGCGGGGGCTCATGCGTTCCACTCCCGGAAGAAGGGTTGGTAGAAGCCGTCGCCGTCCGGCGCGGCGCCGCGGACGCCGCAGATGGCCCTGGCGAAGGCGTCGGCCCGGTTCAGGGTCTTCGCGACGGGCCAGCCCGAGACGGCCCCGAGGATGCACACGGCCGAGAACCCGTCCCCGGCGCCCACGGTGTCGACCACGTCCGGCTCTTCGAAGGACAGTGGGGTCGCGGTCCACTCCCCTCCTTCCAAAACCTGCCAGGCGCCCTCCTCGGCGCAGGTCACGATGGCGCGGCCGATGCCGAAATCACGCATGAGGGCCCGGACGCGGTCTTCCTGGTCCTCCCCGGGCAGCCCGAGCAGATGCCCCAGGGCCATGAGCTCCTCGGCGTTGATCTTGAGGATGTCTGCCTGCCCCAGGGAAAAGCGGATCGACTCTTCCGTGTACCAGGGGTCGCGCAGGTTCAGGTCCACGAACCGGGGGGCCGGGGCGGCCGCCAGGACGGCTTCCAGGGCGCGGCGGGACACCTCCCCGCGCTGGCTCAGGGTGCCGAAATAGACCATCGAAGGCGTGCGGGACAGGGCCGCGGCGCGGGCCGCTTCGGGGTCTATGAAGTCGTAGGCCTGTTCGGGCAGGATCTCGAAGCGGTGGCCGCCCTTCTCCATGAGGACCCGCACCCGGCCCGTGGGATGGTCGGCGTCGAGCTGCACCGCGTCCGTGTCCATGCCCGCGGCGGCCATGGCGGCGCGGATCTCCTCCCCCAGCCGGTCGCGGCCCGTCCGGGAGATCAGCACCGCTTTCAGCCCGAAGGCCGCCAGATGCCGGGCGACGTTGAAAGGCGCGCCGCCGAGGACGCTGCGTTCCGGGAACATGTCGGCCAGGATCTCGCCGAAGAGCAGGACCGTGCGGCCGTCGTTCGCCGGTTGTTCGTTCAGTGCCTGTTGTCCGTCATGTTGTTTCGACATATTGGTGATCCAGTCCTTGCGGGATGAAGTAATTTGCGATTTGTTGAAGTTGCATGCCGATGCAATAATGCGGAATATAAACGGAAAACGCATGCAATGCCGTGAAGGACAGCAGGTTTCCCGGTCTGCGCTGAAGTGTCTGAATGGTGCACGGGAATCTTGACCAGAGGGGAATGCGCGGAGCGGTCGAGCTGTCAAATCAATACTGTTTGTTACCCGTATTTTGACATCAATGTCAACTTCATGCGCAGAATGAACGGTCGCCGCCGGGGCCGGATCATGACCGGATCGGCCCTTGCCTGGACGGATGATTCGGGCGTACCTCTACGCGCGGCGCTTCGCTCCGGATCCGGGCAGGCGCCGCCGCACCTTTCTCACCATGCCGCACGTCACACCGGAGGTTGCCATGCGAATCCATCACGCCGAACTGATATGCTTTTCCCCCACGGGCACGACCCGGACCGTGCTCGAAGCCGTGGCCCGCGGGCTGGACGCGCCCTGCTCGTCCCTGGACCTGACCCTGCCCGCAGGCCCTGCGCAAGGCGCCGCCGCCGGCCTCGCCCTCATCGGCGTCCCGGTGCATGCCGGGCGCGTGCCGGCCCTGGCCGCGGCCCGCCTGCGCGCTCACGTCAGGGGCGCAGGACGGCCGGCGGTCCTCGTGGCGGTCTACGGGAACCGCGCTTTCGAAGACGCCCTTCTGGAACTTCGCGACCTGGCCGTGGAGCTGGGCTTCGTGCCTGTGGCCGCCGCGGCTTTCGTGGGCGAGCACTCCTTTTCCACCCGGGAGTGTCCCGTGGCCCAGGGGCGGCCGGACGGCACGGACCGCGAGCAGGCCCATCTTTTCGGACGCGAGGTGCGCGCCCTGCTGGAGGGTGTGTCAAGCCTGCCGGAACTTCGGCCCCTGGAGGTTCCCGGCAATCATCCCTACCGCGACGGCGTCCAGGCGGCGGCCATCTCCCCCGAGACGGACGCGGCGGCCTGCGTGCTCTGCGGCGAGTGCGCCCGCTCCTGCCCCAGCGGTGCCATCGTCCTGCGCAACGACGCCGTGGAGACGGACGCGTCCCTCTGCCTGCGCTGCTGCGCCTGCACCCGCGTCTGCCCCGCCGGGGCGAGAGTCATGCGGCACCCGCGCATCCTGGAGTTCGGGCGCATTCTGGCCACGCAGTATGCCGGGCGGCGGGAGCCGGAGTTCTTCCTGTAGCACCGCGCGGGAGGGCGTTGTTCGATCCGGTTTCCGGATGAATGCGGACCGTCTTCATTTGCCGTATCTATTTGTCCGGGACCGTTCCATGGGATACAGATTCCCAAAATTATTTCCCATGGGAGGCTGAAATGAAACGTTTTCTGCATTGCGCGGCGGCTGTGCTGGCGGTTTTTTTCCTGATGTGCGGAATGGCCGGGGCGGACATGCTTCAGCAGTTCGCGGGACAGAAGGGCAAGATCGACATCGCCGGCGGCACGGCGCACATCCCGGTCATGAACGAAGCGGCCAAGCGCATCATGACCGCAAACCCTGACATCCGCATCACCGTCGAGGGCGGCGGGACCGGCGTCGGCGTGCAGAAGGCCGGCGAGGGTCTGGTGGACATCGGCAACACCGGCCGCGCCCTGTCCGGGGACGAAGTGGCCAAGTACGGGCTGGTCTCCTTTCCCTTCGCCGTGGACGGCGTGACCGTGGTCCTGAACCCCGCCAACTCCGTTTCAGCCCTGACCTCCGCCCAGGTGCAGGACATCTTTGCGGGCAAGATCACCAACTGGAAGGACGTGGGCGGGGCCGACGCGGCCATCACCCTCTACACCCGCGACGAGGCCAGCGGCACGCGCGAAGTGTTCTGGGGCAAGCTGCTCAAGAAAGGCGCCATCGCCGACAAGGCCAACGTCGTGGCTTCCAACGGGGCCATGAAGGTGGCCGTGTCCCAGGACGCGCAGGGCATCGGCTACATGAGCATCGGTTTCGTGGACGCGGCGGTCAAGGCGCCCCTGCTGGACGGCGCGGAGCCTTCCCAGGACAACGCCAAGTCCGGCGCCTACAAGATCGCACGCATGCTCTACATGAACACCAAGGGCGAGCCCCAGGGGCTGACAAAGCTCTTCATCGATTACGTCACCGGCCCGGAATGCACGGAGATCATCTCCAAGGCCGGGTACATCCCCCTGAGATAGCGTGGACCAAACACCCCTCTGCCGGCGGAACCCGTCACGGTTTTGCCGGCAGCTTTTTTTCGACCGCCTGGTCAGGATCCTGTCCTGCGGCTCCGGGTTCGTCTCCCTGGCGACCCTGGCCGCCATCTTCGCCTTTCTGGCCATTCTGAGCCTGCCCCTGTTCACGCAGGGCCAGTGGGGGCAGATCCTGTCCTGGACCTGGCGGCCCTACCAGGGGTTCTACGGCATCCTGCCCATGGCCGCCGGTTCCCTGGCCCTGAGCGTCTTCGCCTTCGCCCTGGCCTACCCCTTGGGACTGGGCGTCTGCCTGTTCGTCTGCTCCCCCAGGGGCGGTTTGATGCGCCGCCTGACCCTGTCCGTGGTGACCTTCATGACGGCCATCCCCACGGTGGTCTACGGCTTCGTGTCCGTCTTTCTGCTCGTCCCGCTCCTGCGGAAGGCCATGGGAGGCAGCGGGCCTTCCCTGCTGGCGGCCGCCCTGACCCTGGCCCTGCTGATCCTGCCGACCATCGTCCTCTTTCTGCACGGGGCCATGCGCGATACCGAGAAACGGACCCGCCTGACCAGCGCGAGCCTCGGCTTCTCGCCATTGCAGGCCCTGCTCCTGGTGGTTCTGCCCGGCTCGGCCGCAGGTCTGCGCACGGCGGCCATCATGGGCTACTGCCGCGCCCTGAGCGATACGCTCATCCCCCTCATGCTGGCCGGCAACGCGCCGCAGTTCCCCGCATCCGTCTTCGATTCCGTGCGGACCCTGACGGCGCACATCGCCCTGGTGGTGGCCACGGACAACAGTTCGCCGGCCTTCCATTCCCTCTTCGCCTGCGGCCTGATCCTCTTCGGCGTGAGCCTGGCCGTGCAGGCGGCGGTCCGCAAGGGTCCGTCCAGGGCCATGGGCGACAGGCGCCTCGCCATGCTTTCCTTCCTGGCCGCGCGCCCTGCCTGCCGTGTTCTCGTCCTCGGCTGGTCCGCAGTGTCCGTGGCCGTGGTGCTGGGGGCCGTCGGTTCGCTGCTCGCCTTCCTGCTCGCCCGCAGCCTGCCGGTCCTGGACCTGCATCTCTTTTTCGGCGACACGCCCGTCCTGGCCGCCGTTTTCGGGCGTGAACCGGTCTGGGACGGCCTCTTCGCGGCCTGTGCCGGGACCGTGGCCCTGGTCGCGCTGGCCTCTCTCATGGCCATCCCCATCGGCATGGGCGGGGGCATCGCCCTTTCCCTCTACCTGCGGGGGCCGTGGGCCAGGGCCCTGCGCTTCTCGGCCAACGCCCTGGCAGGAGTGCCGTCCATCGTCATGGGGCTCTTCGGTTTTTCGCTGGTCATCTTCCTGCGGCACACCGTCGCCCCCGAAGCCAACACCAGCCTGCTGCTCTCGGCCCTGTGCATCGCCCTGCTCGTGCTGCCGTACACCATCAACGCCACGGCCCAGTCCCTGGAAACCCTGCCCGAGGAGCTGCGCCTGCTGGGCCCGAGCCTGGGCATGACCTCCTGGCAGAGCCTGCGGCGCATCCTGTTGCCGGCCGCCAGCCGGGGCATCCTCGGTGGCGTGGTCCTGTCCATGGGCCGCGCGGCCGAGGACACGGCGGTCATTCTCCTGACCGGGGTCGTGGCCCAGGGAGGGCTGCCCAGGGGGCTTTTCGACAAGTTCGAGGCGCTGCCCTTCACCATCTACTACCTCGCCGCCCAGTACCAGAGCGAGCACGACCTGAACAAAGGGTTCGGCGCGGCCCTGACCCTGCTCGTGCTGACGGCCCTGCTTTTCTGTATCGCCCGGGCCCTGCAGGCCCGCATGGAGAAGGAATGGAAACACTGACACCGCTCTTCACCCTGCGCGGCGTGGGCGTGAGCCTGGGCGGGCGCCGGATTCTCGACGGGATCGATCTCGATATCCCCAAGGGCCGCGCGACCTTCGTCATGGGCCGGTCCGGGGCTGGCAAGACCACCCTGCTGCGCGTGCTGAACCGTCTCAACGAGTGCTTCCCGGGCAGCGAAACCTGCGGCGACGTGCGCCTGCATCTGGAGCGCGGCGTCGTCCGCCCATACGCCGGCGAGCTCTCCCTGCCGGAACTGCGGCGCCTGGTCGGCATGGTCTTCCAGCACCCCAACGTCCTGCCCATGAGCATCGGCAAGAACATCGCCATGCCCCTGACCACCGTCCACGGCTTCGGCCGCGACGAGGCCATGGACGCGGTCCGCATGGCCCTGGAAGAGGCGCAGCTGTGGGATGAGGTGCGCGACCGGCTCGACACCGACGCCCGCACCCTGTCCGGGGGCCAGCAGCAGCGCCTCTGCCTGGCGCGGACCCTGGCCATGCGGCCCGAGGTCCTGCTCCTGGACGAACCCGCTTCGTCGCTGGATTTCATGTCCGCCAAGGGTATCGAGGAGCTGCTGGAAAGTCTGCGGGGCCGTTACACCCTGGTGGTGGTCTCCCACGGGCTGGAATTCGCGGCGAGGTTGGCGGACGATATCGTTGTCCTGCGTGACGGACGGGTGCACAACCGGGTCCGGGACATCTCCGAAAATCGCGCCGCGTGGCTGGATGGCCTCGAAACGCTGTTCTGAAGCATGCCCTGCCCCGCGAAGTACGGGAATCGATAGACGGGATCGATCCACACGCCGCCGAAGCATCGTTTCTTTCGTTTTGACATGCGCCCCCCGGTCCGTTCACAACGTCTGCTCAGGAATGCATGCCATGAACATCGAACACATCATCCAACAGGGCTCCGGCGAGCGGAACGAAGACTGCCTGGTCATGCACCAGAACATCTTCGGCGTCTTCGACGGCGCCACCAGCCTGGACGGGTCCTGTTACGAGGGCGGCCTGAGCGGAGGGGCCCTGGCCTCGTCCATCGCGGGCCAGACCTTTCTGCGCAACCACCATCCCCTCCCCAGGCTGGCCGCCGAGGCCAACGACTCCATCCGCGACCGCATGGGCCGCTGCGGGATCGACATGTCGCGGCGCCGCGGCCTGTGGAGCACCAGCGCGGCCGTCGTGCGGCTGACGGAGAAGGGGATCGAGTGGTTCCGGACGGGGGACGCCCAGGTCGTCTTCATCGACGGGGACGGCGGCTTCAGGGTGGCGGCCGGGCGCGATGACCACGACTACCCGACCCTGAAGATGATCGCCGAGCGCGGCCGCCGCCACCCTGATGTGCAGGGGCTCATCGAGGTCGTGCGCCAGGGCATGAACCGCGACTACGGCGTGCTCAACGGGGAGCGGGAAGCCGAGGATTTCTTTCTGGCGGGGCTGGAGCCGGCCGGGAAGGTCAGTTCCGTGCTGCTCTTCACCGACGGGCTGGACGTCCCGTGCGAGACGCCGCGGAGGCGCAAGGACTTTTCATGCCTGGTGGGGAAGCACCGCGAACTCGGCCTGGCGGGTCTGTGCGACCATGTCCGGAGCCTGGAGGCCGCCGACCCGGACATCGAGCGCTACCCCCGTTTCAAGCGGCACGACGACATCGCCGCCATCGCCATTCATTTCTGACCCTTGCCCTGAGCTTTCCTCGCCGCCTCGTACACACCCTCGATCCGGGCGAAGATGCCCCGCCAGCTGTAAGGCTCCGTCACCTTCCCGACGTATTCCGGGTCCGGCTCCACGCCGCCCAGGACATCGGCCATGCCGGCCTGCAGCGCCTCGGTCAGCCGGCTTTCCAGCAGCGGCTCGTCGGCCTTGAACGGCCGGTCCACGGTCTCCAGGGGGGGCAGCTCGACCAGGCGCACCGTGCGCGGCGGCGACTCCCCGAAAAGCTCCCGTGCCCCCGGCAGGTCCGTGGTGACGATGGAGCAGCCGCAGGCCAGGGCTTCCAGCAGGACCAGGGGCAGGCCCTCGAAGAACGACGGGAGCACGAAGATGTCGCTCTGCCGCATGAGGCCCCCCAGTTCACGGTGGGACAGGACGCCGTGGACCGTGACGCGGTCGCCGAGTTCCGTGGCCAGCCTCAAGCACAGGTCCCGCTCCGCCCCGCTCCCGGCGCCCACCAGGTGCAGGCGCCAGGGCCCCTCGACCCGCCGCAGGCTGCGCAGCAGCCAGGGCACGCCCTTGGAGGAGTCGAGCTTGCCCGCGTACAGCAACTGCACCGCCCCCGCATCCGCCGGTTTGTCCCCGGCAAAGAAGCACAGTTCGTTGTAGCCCCCGCCGATGACGTCCACCCTGTCCGGGTCGATGTCCAGCAGGTCCACGATGGCCCTCTTCTGCTGCCCGAAGAGGGCGATGATGCGGTCGATGCGCCCCAGCGTCCCGCGCAGGGAACGCCCCAGGTCCGGGCACAGGTGGTGCTGCCGCAGGCACGACCCGTGGCATGTGGTCACCAGGGGGATGTGCGGAGCGACCTCGCGGGTCACGGCCGTGACCATCCAGAGGTGGTTGCTGTGGATGACGTCGGGCCTGAAACCGGCCACGGCGGCGCCGACGATTCTCCGGAAGGCCGCCATGTATTCGACGAGCTGCAGGCGGGTCAGGGAGGAACAGACGGTGCTGGGGTACGGCATGACGTCGCTCATGCCCATGACGGGGAAATCGAGGTCATGGCCGTCGAAGCGGAGCAGCTTGCAGCGCTCGGGCGCGATCAGCCCCGCCGGCATGGCGAAATCCGCCGACACGCCGGCCACCAGAAAGGGGTCGTGCCCCTTGGCGCGCCCCTGCAGGATCATCTCCTGGACGTATTTCCCGCTGCCGGTGAAGTCCGGCTTCTGGCTCAGGACGTGCAGAATTCTCATGCCCGGGCGGCTAGCACAATCGCGCCCGAATGGCCATCACGGCCCGGGAGCCCCGCCTCCATCGGCCGTCTCGATCCCTGGACCGTCAATGAATCCGATATCTTGATTTGATTCCATCCCGCCTTTGCCGCATACCATGAACAAATTTTCCATCAGGAGGAAGCGATGACGAACGAAGCGTACCGGGACATGTGGGAGAACCTGAATCTGGACCTGGCCGCCCATGACGGCCTCTTGTCCGTGCTGGGCAAGTTCTACGGCGACATCTACATGAGCCAGCAGGGGCGGCTCAAAGGCATGGAGTATCTCGATTTCGTGCTGTCCGAGGTGCACGGCCTGCGCATCAAGGAGCTGCAGGACGCCAAGGCCCAGGGGCGCAAGATCGTCGGCACCTTCTGCGTCTTCGTGCCCGAGGAACTGGCCCTGGCCGTGGACGCCGTGCAGGTCGGCCTGTGCGCCGGGGCCGACGCGGGGCGGGAGCAGGCCGAGACGCTGGTGCCGCGCAACACCTGCGCGCTGATCAAGTCCTTCATCGGCTTCAAGCTGGCCCGCCTGTGCCCCTACACCGAGTCCTGCGACCTCATCGTCGGCGAGACCACCTGCGACGGCAAGAAGAAGGCCTACGAGGCCTTCGCCGAGCACGCGCCCATGTACGTCATGGAAGTGCCCCAGACCAAGACGGAATCGGCCCGGGCCCTGTGGAAGGCCGAAGTGCTGCGCTACATGGCCAGGCTCGAGGAGCTGACCGGCAAGAAGGTCACGGCCGAAAAGCTGGCCGAGGCCATGCGGACCGTCAACGCCCGCCGCCGCGCCCTGCAGCGTCTGAACGCCCTGCGCGCCGCCGTGCCCGCGCCCATCTCGGGCCGCGACGTGCTGCTCATCAACCAGGTCAGCTTCTACGACGACCCGGTCCGCTTCACCGGCGCCGTCAACGCCCTCTGCGACCAGCTCGAAGCACGCATCGAGGCCGGCGAAGGCGTGGCCCCGGCCGGCGCCCCCCGGGTCATGCTCTCGGGCTGTCCCATGGCCGTGCCCAACTGGAAGCTGCCCTACGTCATCGAGAGCTCCGGCGCGGTCATCGTCGGCGAGGAGTCCTGCATCGGCACCCGCAACACCCGCGACCTGGCGGACGAGTCGGGGCAGACGCTGGAGCAGATGATCGACGCCCTGTGCGACCGCTACATGAAGATCGACTGCGCCTGCTTCACGCCCAACGCCGAGCGCCTGGACAACGTCGAGGCCATGGCCAGGGACCTCAAGGTGGACGGCGTCATCCAGTACGCCCTGATGTTCTGCCAGCCCTACGCCCACGAGGGCATCAAGGTCGAAAAGCGGCTGACGGCCGGCGGCGTGCCGAGCATGTCCCTGGAGACGGACTATTCCATGGAGGACGTGGAGCAGCTCAAGACCCGCGTCGAGGCCTTCCTGGAAACCCTGCGATGATCCTGGGCATCGACGTCGGCTCGCGCTCCATCGAGGTGGTCGGGATTGCCGGGGGCGAGGTGGTGGAAAAGCGCCGCGCCCCCACCACCTTCAACCCCGTGGCCCAGGTGCGCGCCCTCCTCGACGGCCTCTCGGCCAGGGGCGCCGTGGCCACGGGCTACGGGCGCAAGCTGGTCCAGGACCTGGACCTGGGCTTTCCGGTCGAGGCCATCACCGAGATCAAGGCCCACGGCCTGGGCGCCGCCCACCACTTTCCGGCGGGCCGCACGGTCCTCGACATCGGCGGCCAGGACACCAAGGCCATCTCCCTGCTGCCCGGCGGGCGCGTCGGCAAGTTCGAGATGAACGACCGCTGCGCCGCGGGCACGGGCAAGTTCCTGGAGTACACGGCCCAGATCTTCCAGATTCCCGTCCAGGAGTTCGGCCTCTACGCCCTGGGCGGCGACAGCCCGCCCGTCATCAACTCCATGTGCACGGTCTTCGCCGAGACCGAGGCCACGTCCCTCATGGCCCAGGGCGTGAGCCCCGAGAACATCGCCCTCGGCCTGCACCTGTCCATCGCCCGGCGCACGGTGAACATGCTGACCCGCGTCGGGCTGCACCTCCCCCTCATCTTCGTCGGCGGCGTGGCCCACAACCCCTGCATGCGCCGTCTGCTGGCCGAGCAGACGGGCACCGTCGAGGGCGACACCCTGCTCATCCCCGGCGAACCCGACATGACCGGCGCCCTGGGCGCGGCCCTGTGGGGCGCGGCGACGCAAGGCTGACCGGCAGCACCAAAAAGAAAGGCGGATATGGCCATCCGGGCCGTATCCGCCTCCGTATCCTCCCCGCCCGATTCGCTAGAATTCCCCTGCCGTGACGACCTCCTCCTCCAGAATGTCCAGAATGCGCGCCGTCATCTTCGCATAAAGGGGGTCGCTGCGGTCCCGGGGGTGCTCCAGGGGCACGTCGATGATTTCACGGACCTTGCCCGGCCGGGCCGTCATGACCGCGATGCGGCCGGCCAGGTACAGGGCCTCGTCCACGCTGTGGGTGACCAGGATCACGGTCTTCCCCGTCTCCCGCCAGATGCGCAGCAGCTCCTTCTGCATGAGGATGCGCGTGTGGGCGTCGAGGGCGCCGAAGGGCTCGTCCATGAGCAGGACCTGCGGGTCCGTGGCCAGGGCCCGGGCGATGGCCACGCGCTGGCGCATGCCGCCGGACAGCTCGTAGGGGAAGGCCTCGGCGAAGCGCGTCATGCCTACCAGCCCGAGGTAGTGTTCGGCCCGTTCGAGGCGGGCCGCCCGCTTTTCCCCCAGAAATTCGAGGCCAAGGCAGACGTTGTCCAGCACCGTACGCCAGGGCAGCACGGAGTATTCCTGGAAGACCATGCCCACGTCACGGTGCGGCCTGGCCAGGAGCTGCCCGTTGTAGGTCGCGCGCCCGGCGTCGGCCTGCTCCAGGCCCGCGATGATGCGCAGGAGGGTCGACTTCCCGCATCCCGACGGCCCGACGAGGCACACGAACTCGCCGCGGCGGATTTCCAGGTTCGCCCTGTCCACGGCCGCGACGGACAGGCCGCGCTCCGTGACGAAGGCTTTGCTCACATCGTGGATATGTACGATATGCTCCACCGTTCACCTCGCCAGGCGCTGCCACGAGAAGCAGCGGCGTTCGACGCGGCGGAACAGCCAGTCCATGAGGGCTCCTGTCAGACCGATGCCGGCCATGCCGGCCACGACGATATCCGTCGAGGCCATGGTGTAGGCGTGGGTGATGAGGTAGCCGACCCCGGAAATGCTCCCGGGCAGCATCTCGGCCGAGACCAGGCACATCCAGGCCACGCCCAGGCCGATGCGCATGCCGTTGACCATGGAGGGCAAGGCCGCGGGCAGGAGGATCTTGCGGAAGATGTCGGCCTGGCTGGCGCCCAGCACCCGGGCCGTGTCGATGAAGACGCGGTTGACGTTGCGCACGCCGTGGATGCTGCTGGTCAGCACCGGGTAGAAGGCGCCGATGAAGATGATGAAGATCATCGAATACTTGAAATTGTTCAGGTAGATGAACCACTGGCCGCGATCGACGCCGAACAGGTCGGCCAGGCTGGCGATGCCGAACCAGGCCATGACCAGAGGCACCCAGGCCAGGGGCGGGATGGGCCGGAAGATGTTCAGGAAATCGCCGAACATGGCATGGGCGATGCTGCAGTAGCCCATGGCGATGCCCAGGGGGATGGCGATGAGCACGGCCACGCAGTACCCCAGGAGCACCCGCAGCAGGCTGACGCCGATGTTGGCGAACAGGGAGCCCATGCTCAGCAGGTCGTCGCCGGGACGGAAAAGCAGTTTGGCCACTTCGCCGACGGTGGGGAGGATGACGCTGTTGCCGATGGCCGATGCGGCCCACGACCAGAAGACCAGGAAGGCCAGCACCGTCGCCAGGGCCAGCGCACGATTGGGGAGATTCAGCATTGACGGGTTCCGGGAGGTGCCGGCTCCGGTGCGAACGGAGCCGGCACGCCTGATTACATTTTGTTCAGAAAGCTCAGGTCGAAAACCAGGTCCTTGACTTCCGCGAGGCTCTTGCCCTTGAGGCTGCCGCGGAACTTGTCCATGGAATTGAGCATGTCCAGGTACTGCGCCTGACCGTTCATCCAGTTTTCGGACGCGTCGGAGGTGAACACGATGGCGGATTTTTCCACGGCCTCGGCCGGGGCGCCGGTCCAGGCCGCCAGCAGCTTGCCTTCATCGGCCTTGTGGTCGTTGCACCACTGCCCGCTCTTGCCCAGCAGCTCGACCATCTTGCCGACCACCGCGGGATTGGAGGCGATGATGTCGTCGCGCGCCGCCAGGACGCAGCACGGGAAGTTGTGCCAGGCGCCGGCGGGCGGCAGGTCACGCAGGTCCAGGGCGATGTGCCCGACCTTCTTCAGTTCGGAGACTTCGGGGTGCGGGGCGGGTCCGACCCAGGCGTCCACCTGGCCGCTGGCCAGGGCGGGGATGAAATTGGAGGTCTCCTTCAGGTCCACGAGCAGGACGTCGGCGTCGATCTGGTTGGCGTCCTGGGTCACGGTGAACCCGGCCTGCCGCAGGGCCCCTTCGATGACGATGCGCGGGGCGCTGGTCGGGGAGTGGTAGCCGATCTTCACCGGGCGCTCGGCGGCCTTGATGTGCCCGGCCACCTGGTCCCAGCCGCTCAGGGTGCTGTCGGGCGGAAAGACGAGGCTCATGCCGTCCACATGCGTCGGGCAGAGGATCTTCATGGGCGTGCCCTTGTCGATGCCGGCCATGATGGCCGTGCCCGAGGCCAGGGCCAGGTCCATGTTGCCCTGGGCGAACATGGTCGTGGTCTCGGAGCCGCTCTTGTTGACGATGATGTTCAGCATAGCCAGTGGCGTGTCACCGTCCATGAGCTCGTACTTGAGCTTCTCCACGACGGGGCGCAGGTGGACGCCGAAGTCGCGGAATTCCTCGCCCTTGGCCATGGCCACGATGAACGGCGAGTGGTGGGTGGTGAAAATGTAGCCGACGTTGAAGCTCGGAAGGCTGTCGGCGGCCAGGGACTGCCCTGCCGGGAGCGTCAGCGCCGCGGCCATGATGAGGCTGAAAAGGCCCAGAAGCCGTCGTAGCGGAAATACCGTGCGTGCCATGCATCTCTCCTTGAACTGTGGATGGGTTGCGTTGAAAACCGGTTCCGGCCGCGGCGCCTGCCGGGATTGGCTCGCGTCGTGGCGCGCCGGTTTTCGACGTTGTTAAAGTATCGCTTCCAGAAACGCCTCGATGCGCGTCCGGATTTGCTCGGTGTCGGATTCGGAGTAGCCGGTTTCGATCTGCAGGAACGGGACGTCCAGCCGCTCGGCCTCCTCGCGCACGATGCGGGACTCGACGTTGAACCCGTGGCAGCCCTGCCAGGTCAGGTCCACGATGCCCTGGACCCGGAAATCGCGGCACAGCGCGTTGACGGTTCGCACGCGGCCGGGGTTGGGGGTCATGCAGGCGCAGGGGATGTCCAGGTAGCGGCGGGCCACGTTTTCCAGAAGGTCCCCTTCCGTGGGCACCGGGGCGTCCAGGCCTTTGATCCCGCTGCAGTTGTCCAGACAGACCACCACTCCCCCGCTTTCCTCGATCAGCTGCAGGACCTTGTGGGAGCCTTTGCCCACCGGCACCCCGGTCAGCATGATCCGGGGACGGCGTGCCGGGACGCCGGCCGCGCCGCTGGACCGCAGCTGCGCCAGCTCGTCGCGCAGGGCGGTGAGGGCGTCCAGGTAGGGCTCCGCCTCGACCATGAAGCCCTTGCTCTCCAGGACCGGCAGAAGCTGCATGCCGGTCAGGAGCGGAACGCCGTCGGCGTTGATGCGCACGATGTCCGCCAACAGGGAACGGACGGCGTTCTGGGTGCGGACCTCCTCCAGCAGGCTGTCTGCGCTCACGGTGCGGCCGCCCCGGGACGCAAGGAACTCCGCAAGGCGCTCCGCCTCGGAGCGCCAGAACCGGAGGGCTTCGGGCAGGGACTGGTCATAGGGCAGATGCATGAGATGGACGGGTTTGATGCGCCCGAGGAATTCGTACATCTTCTTCTTTCCGTCGCAGGTGGTCTCGGCGATGACGAAATCCGCTGCCGCGAAATAGGGGCAGGTGTCCGTCCTGGCGTAGCCGTAGCTGGACTTGATCAGCGGGCAGAGGCTGGCCGGGAGCACCTCCTCGGCCGCCTGGATGGGCGCCTGGCGCTTGCCGCACAAACCGATGGGGACGGCCCCGGCGGCCCGGATGAGTTCGATCGGGGCGTAGATGCAGTAGACGCCGGCCACGGGCGTCCCCGCGTCCCTGACCTTTTCAAGTGCCGCCAGGCAATGTTCACTGAACGTGTCGAAAAAGCGCAGCCCGGCTGGCTTGTTTTGAGGAGAATTCATCTGATGATCCCAAAGCTGATTTTTGAAGGAATTCGTGCCGGGCGAACATATTCATCCCGAAAACCGGTTCGCAAAATTGCCTTTAAATGATCATCGAGTCCAATTTGATTTGAAGATGCATCAGGTCGCGAAGCATTTATTTTCGTGATATAATGTTTTTTTGAACATATATTGTTCCATATTGTTGTGATGAATTTGATAAAAAGAAGTATTCCTAGTATCCGACGTGGCCGTGCCGGGCTCTCACGCAAAGCCTGACCAGTGCGCGGAATACATGCATTTCTGCCTTTTTATTCAAA
>CALMTS010000120.1 GCA_937872685.1 uncultured Desulfomicrobium sp. | reverse complement strand
GCGCTCTCCCCGCTCGTGCTCGTCGTGGTTGACCACTGCCGCCTTGATGGACACGGACCGGCTGACGAGATGTTCGACGATGGCATGGTCCAGGGCCAGCGCCTGTTCCGCAGTGTTTTCCAGGTACGTGAACATGTCCGCATCGGCGATGGCCGCATGTTTGACGATTTCCGCGAAACCGCACTGAATTTCCGTTTCGGCAAGGGTTTGCAGCAGTTCGAGGTCGCAGAGCACGAATTCCGGCTGATTGAACACTCCGACCATGTTTTTATAACCGCGATAGTTCACCCCGTTCTTCCCGCCGACGCTGGCGTCCACCTGGGCCAGCAGCGTCGAGGAGACAAAGCCGAAGCGAACGCCCCGCAGGTAGGTGGAGGCGACAAATCCCGTGATATCGCAGACGATGCCGCCGCCGACGCCCAGAATGAACGCGGTCCGGTCCGCTCCAAGCTGCATGAGGCGTTCGTAGATGCCTTCGACGGTTTGCAGGGTCTTGTTCTCCTCACCGGTTCCGATGCAGATGATCTCCGCTTTCGGCAGCTTGTGGCGGTAGAGATCCAGAACCACATGGTCCGTGATGATGATCGGGTTTTCCACGGGCAGGTAGCGGTGGAGATTCTCCAGCCGCTCGCCCACCAGAATCGTCGATGTGCTGGATTTTCCAGTGATATCAATTTTCTTCATCGAAATGCGCTTTCAACAGCCGTTCGTGTGCGGACATGATCAGGCTCTCCGTGGTTTCCCACGAAATGCACTCGTCGGTGATGGAAACCCCGTACCGGAGGGCGGACATGTCGGCGTTGAACTTCTGGTTGCCCTCGAACAGGTTGCTCTCCAGCATCATGCCGATCAGTGAGCGGTTTCCGGAGACGTACTGATCGATCACATTCTTCCAGACCACGGATTGCCCCTGGTATTTATGCATGGAATTGGCATGCGAGCAGTCCACGATCATCACTTCCGGAAGGTTGTTCTTGATCAGGCTCAGGCGGGCGATCTCGACACTGACATGATCATAGTTGGGCCGCTTGCCGCCGCGCAGGATCAGGTGCCCCCAGGCATTGCCGGACGTGCGCACGACCGAGGGGCTGCCGTCCGGATCGATGCCGAGAAAACTCTGCGGAGTTCTGGCGGCCAGAATGGCATTGATCGCCGGGGAGAGGTTGCCGTCCGTGCTGTTCTTGAAGCCCACCGGCATGGACAGGCCGCTGGCCAGTTCCCGGTGCGTCTGGGATTCTGTCGTCCGCGCGCCGATGGCGCCCCAGCTGACAAGGTCGGAAAGGTATTGGGGCGTGATGGGGTCGAGCATTTCCGTACCTGCGGGAAGCCCCATTTCCGCGATCTTCATCAGCAGGGTCCGGGCCTTGCGCAGGCCTTCCACCATGTCGCAGCTGCCGTCCATTCCGGGGTCGTTGATGCACCCTTTCCAGCCGATGGAGGTGCGGGGTTTTTCAAAGTACACCCGCATTACGATAACGAACGTCTGCTCAACCTTTTGCCGCAGGGTATTGAGCCGTGTGGCGTATTCCAGAGCGGATTTCTCGTCGTGGATGGAGCAGGGGCCGACGATGGCCAGCAACCTCCGGTCTTTCCGCAGCAGGATGTTTTCAATGGCCTTGCGCGCACTGGAAACCGTATTCGACGCGTTCTCGGTCAGGGGGATTTCATTTTTCAGAACCCTCGGAACGATGAGGGGAAAGTAGCCTTTTACCCGGAGATCTTCTGTCTGTCCCACGCTTGCAATACCTCCTGCTGCCGGTCCTGCGGACCGCCTGCATATTATGTCAGAGTTCATGTATCGGATACGGATGTGTTCCGTAGAGTTATGCGATTTTATTTTGCATGCATAGCTGTTTGATGAGGATAAATTCTCGACTCTAATCTGCTGCGGGATTGGGCGAACGAGGGCGTCCAGGACAAGGTTTTTCGACCATTTTGGTATGTGTTCACGTCCTTGGCGACAGGTGTTGCCGATTTCCTGAGGGGGTGCTACCAGCCCGCATTGGTCTGTTCCCGGCGGGGACACATGGAAGCACTCAACAAACGGACGAGACAATGCACAGTTTTGACGACATCGTGAATGAACTTCAGGACAAGATTTTTGATGAAGCGCGT
>CALMTS010000119.1 GCA_937872685.1 uncultured Desulfomicrobium sp. | reverse complement strand
CCTGCGCCCAGGAGATTCTCGAGCAGCTGTTCGAAACGGGCCTGAAGATTGACCATATGGTCGTGCCGAGCGGTAGCGCTGGAACCCATGCAGGTATCGTGGTGGGCATGGTCGGGTGCAATGCCGGCATTCCTGTCAGCGGGGTAAATGTCTCCCGCACCAAGGATGTCCAGGAAGGCATCGTGCACAAGCTGGCCGAGGCCACGGCCGAACTCGTGGGCGTGAAGGGCGCCATTCCCGCTGAAGAGGTGAACTGTTTCGACGCGTACGTAGGCCCCGGCTATTCGTTGCCGACAGAGAGCATGGTTGAGGCTGTGAAGCTACTGGCCCAGACGGAGGGTATCCTTCTCGACCCGGTGTATTCAGGCAAGGCCATGGCCGGACTCATCGATTTGGTGCGAACTGGCCATTTTTCAGAGGGGTCTAATGTGCTTTTCCTCCATACTGGTGGCTCTCCGGCGCTCTATGCGTATCTGGACACCTTTCGCGACTAGAAAATGACTGCCCGCGCCTTGGCGCGGGCAGTTTTGTACTGGCTGGATGCTTTGGATTCAGGTAACTTTTAAAAATGTTGTTCAAACGAAAGAGGAGTCACTTATGTCCCGCATCAAGAATATCGCAATTATTATTGTTGCCTTCGTCGCCTTGAGTGTTTCAACCGCATTTGCAGCTCCTACTGTCATCAAGTTAGCTCACCCGAATGTCCCCCAGCATCCCATGGGGCAGGCCTTTGAAAAATTCAAGGAACTTGTCGAAGCGCGGACCAATGGGGAGTTCCGTGTCGACATCTACGACAGTTCCAAATTCGGCAATTTTGACAGCGTCGTACAGGGCCTGCAGTTCAACATGCTTCAGATGGGCTCCGCATCTACGCCAAACCTCGCCCCATTCTCCGACGAATTCCTGATCTACGACCTTCCCTTTCTGTTTCCGGATTACGCCTCCACCGACAAGATTACGGACGGCCCAATTGGGATGAAGGCGGCGAAAGCGCTTGAGAGCAGCGGCATCATCGGGCTGGGCTACATCGAAATCGGCTTCCGGAATATCTGGAACAACCAGCGTACCGTGAAGACTCTTGAGGATGTCAAGAACCTGAAGATCCGTTCCACCGCTTCCAAGGCCCACATTGCCACCCTTACGGCTCTGGGCATGAATCCAACTCCCATTGCCTGGGGTGAAGTTTACACCGCCTTGCAGCAGAAGACCGTCGACGGCATCGATATCGACCTCAACCTCGCCTGGTTCAACAACTTTCCCGAGGTGAACAACAACCTGACCATCGTCAACAGCATCTACAGCCCGCATCTGGTGATGATTTCCAAGAAGTTCCTGGACAGTCTGTCCCCGGAAAATCGCAAGATCATCCTCGATACGTTCGAAGAGTGCAAACTCTACCAGAGAAAGCTTATCCGCGACGGTGAGGCTGAAATCATGGCTCAGCTTCCGAAGAAGGGTGTGAATGTCTATACTCTGACTCCCGAAGAACGCGCCCGCTGGGCCGAGGCCACTGCCGGCGTCTACAAGCAGTTTGAAGACCGGATCGGCAAGGACCTGATCGAACAAGTCAAGGCAACCGTCGCCGGAAAATAATGTCCAGGTCCGGCCGCCGGTTTCCGGCGGCCGGCCTTCCAGGAGTACGATCGTGAGCGCCAATAGACAGAACATACTGAATAAACTCGAAGAATATGTTTCCGCCACCTTCTTGGCGGGAATGACATTGATCATCGCTGTCCAAGTCTTTCGACGCTACGTGTTGCAAAGCTCACTGGACTGGACCGAAGAACTGGCCCGCTATCTTTTTATCTGGTCGGTGTACGTCGGGTGCAGCTACGCAACGCAGTGCGACAGACATCTCGAGGTGACGGTCGCACGAAACATGTTCGGCCCGACCGTGGCCAAGTATGTGACCATCGCCGCCTATGTCTGCACGATACTCTTCTGCGTCTGCATCGCCGTATGGGGGGGACAGATGGTTCTGTTCCTGGCTAACACCGGACAGAAAACTCCGGCTCTCGAGGTTCCGATGTCCTGGGTATTCCTGAGCGTTCCTGTTGGCCTCGGGCTGATGGCTCTTCGAACCTTCCAGCGACTGCTGGCCATCTTTCGGGGAGAAGTCGACTTTACCGCCATGTGCGTCAAATAGGAGTTGAATACGAAATGGACACTGCGATCATTCTGACTTTTGTCTCCCTGGCGGTCTTTCTCCTGCTCAGCGTCCCCATCGGTGTGGCCATTGGCCTGAGTGTCATCATTGGAATATGGGCCGGGGGGATGCTTCCGTACGAGTTCATCATCCAGAAAATGGTTACTTCACTGGACGTCTTCCCCCTCATGGCCGTTCCATTCTTCATCATGGCTGGGGAGATCATGCAGAAGGGCAGCATGGCCCAGCGTCTGCTGACCGTCTCCAAAAGCCTTGTTGGCCATATCACGGGCGGCATGGCGCATATTTCGGTGCTGACCTGCATGTTCTACGGCGCTCTGTCCGGTTCAGCTCCGGCGACAGTGGCCGCCGTCGGCGGCATCATGGTGCCGTCCATGGAAAAGGAAGGGTACAGCAAATCCTTTTCCACCGCGGTCAACACTGCCGCGGGATGCCTCGGCGTCATCATCCCGCCCAGCGTCCCTCTGATCATCTATGGAACCACTGCGGGTGTTTCCGTCGGCGACTTGTTTATCGCGGGTGTCATTCCTGGCATTCTTGTCGGCATCAGCCTCATGATTTGCAGCTACGTGCTCTCCAAGCGCTATGGCTACACCGGCTCGGGGAGCCGATCCTCCCTGAAGGAGATCATGGTTGCCTTCAAGGATGCCATTGTGGCCCTCATGGTGCCTCTCATCGTATTGGGAGGTATTTATGGTGGTTTGACGACCCCTACCGAAGCCGGCGTAATTGCCGTTCTGTATTCCCTGCTGGCGGAAGGCCTTGTGCTGCGTACGCTCAGCCTGCAGAAGATGGGACAGATTCTGAAGGGCACTGCACTTACAACGGCTTCCATCTTTCTTGTGGTGGCAACAGCCACCGCATTGGGACAGATTCTTCTTTTCTACAACGTTCCAGACATGCTCGTTGAGATTCTTGTAGGGATTTCGGACAACAAATATGTGCTTCTCCCCATCATTTTGATATTCCTGCTCATCATGGGCACGTTCATGGATGCCCTGGCCAACATTCTCATCCTGACACCGCTCCTGCTGCCGGTGGTGAAGCATTTTGACATGAACCCCATACATTTTGGCATAGTCATGATCATCTGCGCTTCCATGGGATTTCTCACTCCACCCGTGGGTGTAAATCTTTTCGTGGGCTGCAGCATCGGTAATATCAGTATCGAGAAACTGAGCGTTGCAGTTTTGCCCTTCCTGTTTACGATGATTCTGGCGCTTTTGTTCATCGTCTTCATACCTCAGATATCCCTCTGGCTGCCTGGCCTTTAAACACAAAAACCAGTCCCGCCGCCGGAATACGTCGGCGGGACCTCTCATTCTACTATGCAGATACATCATCCGGAAAAAGAAAGCCTGTTCGCAATCACCGGTCATGCCGGAGTGGGGCACGTCC
>CALMTS010000118.1 GCA_937872685.1 uncultured Desulfomicrobium sp. | reverse complement strand
TTTTGAGAAGAGGCCGGGAAGTTTCCTTCCCGGCCGTCCGATGGAGGAGGGCCTTCTGATCTAGGCCTTGCTTCTGGAGTTCGAGCCGAACAGCTTGGCGAACATGGCCTTGCGGTTCATGGGGCCGGGAATCGTGGCCTCGGCTACTGCGTAGCCGTGGTACGTGGTCGGCGCCATCTGGTAGAGGTAGATGACCCTGACGGATTCGGCGTCGCCCAACACCGCATCCGGGTACTTCTTCTGAACCTCAGCCAGCCGTTTTTCGGCCAGGGCCAGCATTTCGTCACGATCTCCGAAGTTCATTGTTCCGGTCGGGCATGCATGCACGCAGGCGGGCTTCATGCCGTTCTGCACGCGGTCAAGGCACATGGTGCACTTGGTCATGACCTTGGTTTCCGCGTTCTGGCGCGGGATGTTGTAGGGGCAGGCCTCGCGGATTTCATCGAAATCCGGGAGGTCCTTGGTCCGTTCCGTGAAGGTGATGGCGCCGGTGGCCTCGTCCTGCAGGATGGCCTGGTCGTCGTAGGCGTCGGCGGTCATCTTGCAGGGGGGCTCGGTGCAGTGCCGGCACTGTTCCGGGAAGAACAGCCAGGCGGCCATGAAGCCCTTGTCGTCGGCCACTTCCTTCATGTGCACGGTTTTATAGGTGATGGCCGAGACGTCCATGGGGTTCTGGTGGGACCCATGGTTTTTGGTCTTTTCGGCCGGGAGTTTGTTCCACTGCTTGCAGGCCACCTGACAGCCGCGGCAGGCCGTACACTTGGTCAGATCGACGAAGAATGATTTTCCTGACATATCGACTCCTTACGCTTTCTTCACGTTGACCATGAAGGCCTTGGTTTCCGGGATGCCGGTGTTGGGATCACCGACAGCAGGAGTGAGCAGGTTCGCCGCATCGCCGCCGTCCTGGGGCCATACCCAGCCGTAATGCCAGGGAATGCCCACCACATGAACCGGGTTGCCCATGACTTCGAAGGGTTTCAAGCGCTTGGTGACGATGGCGACGGCCCAGAGCTTCCCGCGGGGGTTCTCCAGGATGACCTTTTCGCCGTTCTTGATTCCTTTCAGTTCAGCCAGTTCCTCGCTCATTTCGCAGAACATCTGCGGCTCGGCTTCCGTCAGCCAGGGCAGCCAGCGGGTCAGGACGCCCGTCTGCCAGTGTTCCGTGACGCGGTAGGACGTGCACACGAACGGGAAGCGCGGGTCGCAGGTCGTCCGGCGGTGCGCCTCGTCGGCGAAGATGAGGGCCGTCGGGTTGTTGAGCTGCTTGGAGAAGGGGTGCTCGGTGACCGGGCACTCCAGCGGTTCGTAGTACTCGGGCAGGGGGCCGTCGTTCAGGCCCGGGCCGTAGATCTGGCCCATGCCGTGCTTCTGCATGATGAAGGGGTGCTTGGCGCCGGGTCCGCCGCCGCCGTCAACAACGTCGATCGCCCACTTCTTGCCTTCGGCGTCCCAGGCCAGCACGGGCTTGTTCGGCGCCCAGGGCTTGCCTTCCAGGTCAACGGAAGCCCGGTTGTAGATGACCCGGCGGTTGACCGGCCAGGACCAGGTCCAGTTGGGGAAGAGGCCGACCTTTTCCTGTTCCGGGGTCTGGGTCTTGTCGCGGCGGGCGGCCATGTTGCCCTTGTCCGTGTAGGAACCGGTGTAGATCCAGTTGCCGGAGCAGGTGGAGCCGTCGGCCTGCAGCATCACGAAGCTCGGGACCTGGCTGCCGGCCTTGTACACGGTTTCCTTGCCGTCGGCGCCCTTGATGGTGGTGTCCTTCAGGAAGTAGCCGTTGATGAGCTTGGCCACCTTGTGCGGATCGAAGGCGTGCCCGTTGCCCCAGTCATCGATGTTGAGGTTCATGATCGGATCCGGGAACGCGCCCTTTTCCTTCTTGTAGAGTTCGCGGATCTTGAGCATCAGCTCGTAGATCAGGTCGCCGTCCGGCTTGGTCTCGCCCATGGGGGAGGGGCCGGCGTAGCGCCACTGCATCCAGCGGCCGGAGTTGGTGATGGAGCCTTCCTTTTCGACGGACACGGAGCAGGGCAGGAAGAAGACCTCGGTCTTGACCTTCTTGGGATCCACGCCCGGGCCCTTCCAGAAGGAACCGGTCTCGTTTTCGAAGATGTTGACGTTGACCATCCAGTCCAGCTTGGACAGGGCTTCGCGGGTCTTGTTGGAGTCGGCGCCGCTGGCGGCGGGGTTCATGCCCCAGGCGAAGAAGCCCTTGAACTGGCCCTTGAGCATCTTGTCGAAGAGCACCAGCCAGGACGCGTTCTGGCCCGCGTCGAGCTTGGGCATCCAGTTGTAGGCCGTGGGCAGGTCGGCGTTCTTGTAGTGCGCCTTGAGCAGGCTCGCGAAGTACTTGGGCTTGTGCTGCCACCAGTTGACGCTCTTGGGGTCGTTGGTGGTGGGAGTGTTGGCCTTGTTGTAGTCTTCGAGGGTCGGCCAGTTGGCGCGCGGGGTGGCCATGTACCCGGGAATGATGTGGAAGAGCAGGGCCTGGTCCGTGGAACCCTGGACGTTGGACTCGCCGCGCAGCGCGTTCACGCCGCCGCCGGCCACGCCCATGTTGCCCAGCAGCAGCTGGATGATGCTCATGGCGCGGATGTTCTGCACGCCGACGGTGTGCTGCGTCCAGCCCATGGCGTACAGGATGGTTCCGGACTTGTCCGGTTTGCCCGTGGCCGTGTACGTCTTGTAGAATTCCAGCAGCTTGTCTTCGGGCGATCCGGAGATGGAGGAAACCTTCTTCAGGTCGTAACGCTCGTAGTGCTTCTTCAGGATCTGGTAAACGCAACGGGGATCCTGCAGGGTCATGTCCCTCTTCGGCACTCCGTTCTCGTCCATCTCAAAATTCCAGGACTTCTTGTCGTACTTGCGGCCGGGCTCGTCGAAACCGGAGAACAGGCCGTCCTTGAAGTTGAAATCCTTGCCGACGATAAAGGTGGCGTTGGTGTAATTGAGTACGTACTCCTTCTGGATCAGGTCGTTGTCCAGAATGTACTTGATCATGCCGCCCAGGATTCCGATGTCGGAACCGGAACGCAGGGGAACATACAGATCCGCCTTGGAGGAGGTGCGGGTGTAGCGGGGGTCGGCGTGAATGACTGTCGCGCCGGCTTGCTGTGCCCTGGTCACCCATTTCCAGCAGATGGGGTGGTTTTCGGCAGCGTTGCTGCCCATTACTAAAATGCAATCACTGTTCTTGAAGTCGATCCAGTGGTTGGTCATCGCGCCGCGTCCGAACGACTCTGCCAGAGCCGCAACAGTTGCGCTGTGTCAAATACGTGCCTGGTGCTCTATATATGTCAGCCCGAGGCTGCGCAGGAACGCCTGGTAGATCCAGCATTCCTCGTTGTCGAGGGCTGCCGATCCTACGGAGGCCAGACCTTCGGTGCGGTTGACGACTTCACCCTTGGCGTTCTTCTCCACGAAAGATGCGTCGCGGACTTTTTTCACGCGCTTGGCGATTTCCGTGAGCGTCCAATCCCAGCTCTTCTCTTCCCACGTGTCGCTGCCCGGGGCGCGGTAGCGGGGTTTGGTTATGCGCAGGGGATTTTCGGCCAGCTGATAGATGGCGGAACCTTTGGCGCAGAGGGCGCCTTCACTGATGGGATGATCCGGGTCGCCTTCGATGTTGATGGCGCGTTTGGTTTTTTCGTCGGTGGTGACGATGAGCCCGCAGCCTACCGAGCAGTAGCAGCAGACCGAGGTGGTTTCCTTGCCTTTGCGCAGGTTCAACAGCTGCGCATGGGCCTTGGTCGGCGCAAGGTCAAACCCCAGGCCACCGAAGGCCGTGACCGCGGTTGCCGCGGCCGTGAGTTTGACGAATTCTCTTCTTCCCAGTTTCATGCAGTTCCTCCTGACAATGTTTCTGGTGTTATCTGCCACGAATTTCACGGCCGAGGCGCAACTGCAGCCACCGGCCTGACGGAAGCGGCGCATCGGGCGGAGGGGTCGCCGGGCGGCGCGCCTCGCGTTCCAGCCGCACCACCTTGACCCTGACGGCCAGCACCTGGCCCAGGTCAAAGCCCAACCCGGAGAACGGGAGCATTCCCTGAAACAGGGATGCGTCGCTCTTTCCGTGGGTTGACTGGAGAAGTTTCGATACGTTTTCCGATTTTTCCATGATTCGCTCTATGAAGGAAAAATCGAACAAGATGCAAGAAGATGCTTATTCCTCAAAGTCCGGCACCATGGCG
>CALMTS010000117.1 GCA_937872685.1 uncultured Desulfomicrobium sp. | reverse complement strand
AACTCGCGACTTCAACCTTGGCAAGGTTGCACTCTACCACTGAGTTACTCCCGCGGCTGTGGAGGCGGCATCCAGATTTGAACTGGAGAATGGAGGTTTTGCAGACCTCTGCCTTACCACTTGGCTATGCCGCCTGATTCTCTGGAGCGGGAAACGGGATTTGAACCCGCGACTTCAACCTTGGCAAGGTTGCACTCTACCACTGAGTTACTCCCGCTCAGCGAGGAGTCGTGTTTATAAAGGCCGATGTCGGCTGTCAACCAAAATCTGTTTTTTTCTTCCCTATCGAAACGCGAAGACGTATTGTTACCGAATTGAGACGTCAAAGCTCCGGGGGCTTTACTTTTTGGTGTGCAGTGAATAGTAACTCTCTCCCTAGGCAACAGGCCTGTTAGGAGGACGTATCATGGAAGCCAAAGACCTTGAGTTCTTCAGAGACTATTTGGGCAAGATGATTGACGATATCCAGCGTCAGGGCGAGGCGACCATTGAGGATATGTCGGAGAACGTGGAATACTACTCCGACCCGGCCGACAGGGCTTCAGCCGAGTCCGACCGGACCTTTACCTTGCGCCTGCGCGATCGCGACCGCAAATTGATCAAGAAAATCAACGAAGCCCTGGACCGCATCGACGACGGCTCCTTCGGCGTCTGCGAGGATTGCGGTGAAGATATCGGCATTCCCCGTCTTAAGGCCCGCCCCGTGACCACCTTGTGTATCGAGTGCAAGAGCCGGCGGGAAGAGGAAGAGAGGCTACGCGGCGACTAGGGCCGCGAAATGACTCAATGAAACAAAGCGCGTACCGGATGCGGGACGCGCTTTTTTTTGCTCCCAAGGACATCATGGACGCCAGCGTTTTCCGTTTCGTGGCTCAGGAACTGGCCTCGCGCATCTCGGGCCTGCGCATCGAAAAGGTCTTCGCGCCACTGCCCGATACCTGGACTTTCAGCATGGGCCGCGCAGGCCATCTCGTGATCTGCGCAGGCAAGCCCACGCCTTTTCTCTTCCTTTCGGCGCATAAACCCGAAAACCCCCAGAATCCTTCCGGCCGTGCCATGTGGTTGCGCAAGCGCCTGCGGGACAGGCGCGTCCTGGGCCTCGTGCCGGACTGGCCGCGGCGGCGTCTGGCGCTGGAGCTGTCCGCAGGGGAGGGGCGATGGCTCGTCCTTGATCTTGCCGCCGCGCCGCAGTTGACCGCGGACCTGCCGACCGGGTTCGGGGAGGAACCCGTGTGGCCCGAGCTCGGCCGGATCATCGGGGAGGAAGGGCTCTGGCGGGAACTGCCGCACCTCACGCCGCCCTTGCGCAACCACCTTCGTTTGCTCCCCGCGGGGGAGGCGGAGGAGCTGCTGCGCAACATCAAGGACGGGGCCGTCCATGCGTTCCATTACGGCCTGGACCACCGCGGGCGGCATCAGGTCAGACTCTGGCCCCTGGAGGGCGGCGGCGTGTGCCCGAGCGCCCTGGAGGCGGCGGAAAAGGCCCATGGCCAGACCCTGGCCGGTATCGCGCGGGAGCAGACCGGGGTGGACGACGCGCAGACCCGCAACATTCGCCGCATCGAACGCGCCCTGGCGCACGTGGAGGCGGACCAGTCCCGTCTGCAGGAGATGGTCGGCATGCGCCGCCAGGGACTGCTGCTGCAGGCGCATCTGCACGCCCTGGAGAAGAACGCCCGGCTGGCGGTGGTCTGCCTGCGCGGAGAGGACGGGGATGACACGGAGGTGCGTCTGGACGCAGGCGTGAGCGTGCGTGAGAACATGGCCCGTTTCTTTGCCCGCGCGGCCAAGGGCGAGCGCGGCCTCGGCATCGTGGCCGCCAGGGCGCAGGCCTTGCGGCGGGAGCTGCAGGCCGCGCGCGAGGGGCGCGGGGCCCCTCCCGCAGGCACCGGCCGCGCCCCGAAGGACGTTGCGGCGAGCCCCCTGCCTGCCAAGTACCGTTCCATCAAGGTCGGAGCCTACCGCTCCTCCGATGGCTTTCTCATCCTGCGCGGCCGCAGCGCCCAGGCCAATCATCAGCTCCTGACCCGCGCCGCGAGCCCTTTCGACTACTGGCTGCACGCCCAGGGCGGGCCCGGGGCCCATGTGATCGTCAAACGCGACTTCGCGGCCCAGGACGTGCCCGAAAGGACCATCCTGGAAGCCGCCGCCCTGGCCGCCCTGGCCAGCCACCTGAAGATGGCGGACCGGGGGGACGTGCTCCTGTGCCTGGTCCGGGACGTGCGCACGATCAAGGGGGCTGACCTGGGCATGGTCGGGGTGGACAAGGTGCTGCGCACGGTCCGTCCCGCCCTCGACCCCTCCCTGGAGGACCGGCTGCGGCTCGACGCCCCGCGCTGACTTTACATACTTCCCGGGAAGACATACGTCTTGCGGCCACAATCCCTGTGCGAGGTGGATATATATGCTGATCGATTCCCACGGCCGCAAGGTGAGCTACCTGCGTCTGAGCATCACGGACCGCTGCAACCTGCGCTGCCTGTATTGCAGACCCCAGAGCGAGTGGAAGTTCCTGCCCCATGAACAGATCCTGACCTTCGAGGAGATGTTCGAGCTTGTGGACGTGGCCCAGGTCGCCGGGGTCGAGAAGGTCCGGCTCACGGGCGGGGAGCCGTTTGCCCGCAAGGGGTTCATCCCTTTCCTCGCCAGGCTTCACGCCAAATACCCGTCGCTCGACCTGCGCATCACGACCAACGGGACCATGTTGGCCGGGCGCGTGGACGAGCTGCGCGAAGCGGGCGTTTCCTGCCTGAACATCTCCCTGGATACGCTCGTGCGCGAAAAATTTCAGGAAATCACCGGAGTGGACGGGTACGGCCTGGTCCGTGCGGGCATCGACGCCTGCCTGGACGCGGGCATGCGGGTCAAGGTCAATGTCGTGGCCCTCAAGGGCATCAATGACGACGAATTGCCCGATTTTGTGGATTTCGCCCGTACGCACGGGGTGGACGTGCGCTTCATCGAGTTCATGCCCATCGGCTACCAGTCGCGCTGGAGCCGGGACAACTACTGGCCTGCCAAGGATATCATCGCGGCGGTGGAGGCTCTGGTGCCCCTTGACGAAGTCAGGGAAGCCTCCCGCAACAGCGGGCCGGCCAAGATGTACAGGATTGCGGGGGGACCCGGGCGCATCGGTGTCATTTCGGCGGTCAGCAACCATTTCTGCGAGAGCTGCAACCGCTTCAGGGTCACGTCCGACGGAAAACTGCGGACCTGCCTTTTCTCCGACAAGGAATACGACGTGCGCTCCATCCTGCGCAACCCGAGGCACACCACGAAGGAGCTGCTCGAACTTTTCGACCGCGCGAACATCGAGAAGCCCATGGGCTACCGGCTTCTGGAGGAGCGGCAGACCAACCAGGTCTGCGACAGGGCCATGACGGCCATCGGCGGCTAGCGTTTCTTCTTTCGGACAAGCCCGTCCACGGCTTCGGGCGTGGGCGGGATGGACAGGGTGGGGCGCCCGCCCTCCAGGACCTTGTCCAGGTCCAGGGTTTCGATGCTGATGTCCGAGCCGAAGGCGTCCTCCTGCAGGGCGAGGAGTGCTGTCTTGGAGAAGGCGCGGCTCCTGGCCCACCAGGAACTGCCCTTCTGTTCCCAGAAGCGCTGCCCGGAGCGGTAGGCGTACATGCCGGAGCAGGCAAGAAATGCGAGGTTGGTCTTGATTGCCGTCACGAAAGCTTTCCTCACCATGCTTTTCGCTTCCTGAAAAGCAAGTTGCGTTTCCGGCTTGATGGCCGGAAGGTTGCCTGTGCTGGTTCGTTTGTCGTTGTTCATATATTTTCAGGCCCCGGGGCCGGGAGATGGATGCGGTGCCGCTTCCGGGAAACCGGAGCGGATGCATCCCTCTACGGAAGTCCGTATGGATTTGCAAATGGGCCGCAATGGCCGCGCGGGAATTGCCCCGCAGCATGAGGATGCATGGAAAGACAGGATATAACCTTTGAGAACCCGGATTTCGCGCGCGAGGTCTTCGGACCCGGCAACGCCCATCTCGAGACTGTGGCCGGGATCACGGGCGTGCGCGTGGAGAGCCGGGGCAATGAGCTCTCGGTTTCCGGCGACGATCCGGTCATGGTCGGGCTGGTCTGCCGCTATTTCGCCCAGATCTACGACCTGGTCCGCGGCGGCCATCAGCTTTTCGACCGGGATATCGAGCAGAGCCTGCGCATCATGCTGCGCGACCCCTCCACCCCCCTCAAGAAATACTACCAGGAAGCCCTCTTCACGGTTTCCCCGCGCAAGACCGTCTGTCCCAAGACCGTGACCCAGCGAGAGTACCTGCACGCCATGCGCGAGCTGGACCTGACCCTGGGCATCGGCCCGGCCGGCACGGGCAAGACCTATCTGGCCGTGGCCGTGGGCGTCTCACTGTTCCTGCAGAAGAAGGTCAAACGCCTGGTTCTGACCCGCCCCGCCGTGGAGGCCGGTGAGAAGCTCGGCTTCCTGCCGGGCGATCTGGTCGAGAAGGTCAACCCCTACCTGCGCCCCCTCTACGACGCCCTCAACGACATGCTCGACTACGCCAAGGTGCAGGAGATGATCGCCGCCGGCGCCATCGAGATCGCGCCCCTGGCCTTCATGCGCGGCCGCACCCTGAACAACGCTTTCGTCATCCTCGACGAGGCCCAGAACACCTCCCCCGAGCAGATGAAGATGTTCCTGACCCGCCTGGGCTACGGCTCTCGGGCCGTGGTCACGGGCGACGTCACCCAGATCGACCTGCCCGCCCACGTGGGTTCGGGCCTGGTCCAGGCCGTGGAGGTCCTGCAGGACGTGCAGGGTGTCGCCATGATCCACTTCACCGAGGCCGACGTCATCCGGCACCCCCTGGTGGGGCGCATCGTGCGGGCCTACGACCGGCACCGCCAGGCGGGCCTGGCCAGGGAGGGCAAGGCCTGATGCTGCATCTGGAGCAGGACGTCCCGGTCGACCCGCGGTTTCCCCTTTCCGGTCCGGAACTCATGGAAATTTTCGAGGGGCTGGCCGGGGTTTTCGGCCTGGGCGAGTGGGAACTTTCCCTGCGCATCGTCGACGACCGGGAGATGGCCGAACTCAACGGTTCTTTCATGGGCTGCCTGGGACCCACCAACGTGCTGAGCTTTCCCGGCGGCGAAGAGGGTTGGCTCGGCGATCTCGTGCTTTCCGCCGAAACCCTGGCGCGGGAGGCCCACCTCTACAACCAGGACCCCTGGGAATACACCGTGCGCCTCCTGGCTCACGGCCTGCTGCACCTCATGGGCCACGACCACGGCCCCGCGATGGACGACCTGACGGAGCTGGCCGTGGCCTCGGTCCTTCAGGACCCGGAAACGTCCGTCAGACGCCTTTTCCCTTCGATCTGAGCACAT
>CALMTS010000116.1 GCA_937872685.1 uncultured Desulfomicrobium sp. | reverse complement strand
GCGCTTTGGCGGCTCGGATGCTCCGGTTTCCGGCGCGGCACCTGCGGTCCGGCTTGTCAATCTGAACCTCTGCGAGTTGCGTATGTCGAGAGTTGTGTTCCTCCTTGCCATCTTTCTCCTCTTCCCCGCTCCGGCTAAGGCCCGCACCGTTACGGACGCCATGGGGCGCTCCATCGAGCTTCCCGACGACGTCCGGCGCGTCATATGTTCGGGTTCGGGATGCATGCGACTTCTGACCTACCTGCAGGTCCAGGACCTGGCCGTGGCCGCCGACGACATCGAGTCAAGACGCAACCGGTTCGACGCCAGGCCCTACGCCCTGGCCAACCCGCAGTTTAAGGAGCTGCCGATCTTCGGGCAGTTCCGCGGACAGGACAATCCCGAACTCATCCTGACCCTCGATCCCCAGCCCCAGGTCATCTTCAAGACCTACGCCGTCATGGGGCACGACCCCGTCGAACTGCAGCGCAAGACGGGCATCCCCGTGGTCGTCCTCGACGTCGGCAACCTCGGACAGCGGCGTGGCGACTTCTACGCCTCACTGCGGCTCATGGGCGAGGCGCTCGGCCGCAGGGACCGGGCCGAGGCCCTCGTCGCGTTCTTCGACGCGGCCATCGCCGACCTCGTCGCGCGCACGGCGGACATCCCGAATGACCGGAGGCCCACTGCCTACCTGGGCGGCGTGGCCTATAAGGGGCCCCACGGCTTCCAATCCACTGAGCCGGGCTACCCGCCCTTCGCCTTTGTCGGCGCCCGCAACCTGGCCCGCGAGGCAGGGGGGGCCGGCAAGGACCTGTCCAACTCCGACGTTGCCAAGGAGCAGATCGTGGCCTGGGACCCGGACTACCTCTTCCTGGACCTCTCGACCCTGCAGATGGGCGAGGAGGCCGGTGGCCTGCACGAGCTGCGCACGGACCCGGCCTACGCCACCCTGACGGCCGTGCGTGAGGGCAGGGTCTTCGGCGTGCTGCCGTACAACTGGTATTCCCAGAACTACGCGTCCATCCTGGCCAACGCCTATTTCGTGGGCAAGATTCTGTACCCGGACCGTTTCGCCGACGTCGATCCGGCGTCCAAGGCCGACGAAATCTACACCTTCGTGGTGGGCAAGCCCGTGTTCGACGCCATGAACCTGACTTTTTCCAACCTGGCCTTCAGCCGCGTCCCGGTGCGCTGATGCATTCCGACCACGGCGTCGTGCCCGAGGAATACCGCCGCTACCTGGCCAGGAAGACCCTGGTCGTAGCCCTTGCCGTTCTGGCCCTGGGCGGGAGCCTGGTGCTGGCCCTGTCCATCGGTGCGGCCGGGCTGGGTCCGGCCGATGTCCTGTCGAGCCTGCTGGGCCTCGGAGCGAGTCCGCGCGTGGACGCCATCGTGCGCGGCATCCGCCTGCCCCAGGCCCTGGCGGCCATGGTCGCCGGCGGCGGGCTGGCCGTGGCCGGGGCCGTCATGCAGGCCATCCTGCGCAACCCCCTGGGGTCGCCCTTCACCCTGGGCATCTCCCACGCGGCGGCCTTCGGCGCGGCCTTTTCGGTCATGGCCCTGGACTCGGGGCTCATGACCTCCGGCAAGGCCGCCGTGACCATCACCAGCCCCTGGGTGGCCACGGCCTCGGCCTTCGCGGCCAGCCTGATCGCGGCCGGAGTGGTCATCGCCATTTCCCGCAGCCGCGGCGCCAGGCCCGAGACCATGGTCCTGGCCGGGGTGGCCCTGGGCGCGCTGTTCACGGCCGGGACCATGCTCCTGCAGTTCTTCGCCACGGACGTGCAGCTCTCGGCCATGGTCTTCTGGACTTTCGGCGACACGTCGCGGGCATCCTGGGGCGAACTTGGCCTCATGGCCGGCCTGACCCTGGCCTCCACGGGTTATTTCCTGGCCAACAGCTGGAACTACAACGCCATCGACGCCGGCGACGAGACGGCCCGGGGCCTGGGCGTGCGCGTCGAGCGCGTTCGCCTGGCCGGCATGTTCCTGGCCAGCCTGGTCACGGCCGTGCTCATCGCCTTCCTGGGCATCATCGGCTTCGTCGGACTGGTGGTGCCGCACATGTTCCGCCGCGTCATCGGCGCGGACCACCGTTTCCTGCTGCCCGCCTCCCTGGCCGGGGGAGCCGTGCTGCTCCTGCTTTCGGACACGGCGGCGCGCATGCTCCTGGCCCCCCACCTGCTGCCCGTGTCCGTGCTGACGGCCTTCCTGGGGGCGCCGACCTTCCTGTGGCTCATCATCCGGGGGAGAAACTGATGCTTTCCGTCAACGACCTGCATTTCAGCTACAACGGCCGCCCACTCCTGCGCGACATCGACTTCCGCCTGGAGCGCGGTGAACTGCTGGCCATCCTCGGCCCCAACGGCGTGGGCAAGACCACGCTCCTCAAATGCCTGAACGCCATCCTCAAGCCCGCCTCGGGCGCCGTCCTCGTGGAGGACCGCAACGTCCTGGCCCTCTCGCCCGGCGAGATCGCGCGCGACATCGGCTACGTGTCCCAGAAGGGCGAGGCCTCCAGGCTGACGGTCTTCGACGCCGTGCTCATGGGCCGCACCCCGCACATCCGCTGGCGCATGGGCGAGGTCGACCTGCTCAAGACCGAGGCCGTGATCCGCACCATGGGCCTGTCCCCCCTGTCCATGCGCCACATAGACACCCTGAGCGGCGGGGAGCTTCAGAAGGTCTGCATCGCCCGCGCCCTGGTCCAGGAGCCCTCGCTCCTGCTTCTGGACGAGCCCACCAGCGCCCTGGACCTCAAAAACCAGGTCGAGATCATGAATCTCATCCGCCGCGTGGCCGACGGGCACGACATGGCGGTGGTCATGACCATGCATGACCTGAACATGGCCCTGCGCCACGCCGACAAAACCATTTTCCTCAAGGACGGGAACATCCACGCCATGACCACAACCAGCGGCGTGACCCCGGAAGTGATTCAGGAAGTTTACGGCCTGCCCGTGCACGTGCACCGCATCGACGGCCAGGCCGTCGTCCTCCCCCGCAACTGACATGAAGGAGAAGCATTCATGAGCTGTCAGATCCCCAAGGAGCGTATCGACGAGACCATTGCCTTCCACGGCCACAGCTGCCCCGGCCTGGCCATCGGCATCCGCGCCGCCGAACTGGCCCTGCGCGAGCTGGACAACCCCAGGGATACGGAAATCGTGGCTGTGGTCGAGACCGACATGTGCGGCGTGGACGCCATCCAGTTCCTGACGGGGGCGACCATGGGCAAGGGCAATCTCATCCACCGCGACCACGGCAAGATGGCCTTTTCCTTCTTCCGTCGCGAGACAGGCCGGGGCTTCCGCGCCATGCTGAACCCGGCGGCCCGCGGAGGCATGGACGACGAGATGGCCGAGCTCATGAGCAAAAGCGGCGACGGGACGGCCACGGACGCCGACAGGGCGCGCCTGGCGGAGCTGCGCTCCGAAGTGCAGCGGCGCTTCATGGAATTGCCCCTGGAGGAGATGTTCACGGTCACGCCCGTGGACCAGGGCGCGCCCCGGCCGCCGAAGATCCTGCAGAGCCTGGCCTGCGAGCACTGCGGCGAGAAGACCATGGAGTCCCGCACGCGGCGCTTCGCGGGGAGGACCCTGTGCATCCCGTGCTTCCGACTGGTCGAACAGAAGATGTGACGGTTGGGGTGAGGAATCGCGGGAGCGCTCACAACGGCAAAGGCTCCGTACCCATTTCCCTGGATACGGAGCCTTTGCCGTTTGTCCTTCGCCTCGCCCTACTTGGCGCCCCAGGATTCGCTGTGGACCAGTTCCGGACGGAATCGGTCCAGGGCCTCGAATGCGGCGTCGGGCCAGCCCAGGGGGATCAGCGAGAAGGGGATGATGTGTTCCGGGATGCCGAAGAGCTTGCGGAAGCCGTCGATGCGGTCCTTTTCCGGGTGGATGCCGACCCAGACCGAGCCCAGGCCCAGGTCACGGGCGGCGAGCAGGATGTTCTGGGTGGCGGCGCTGGCGTCCTGCTCCCAGAAGGTCGGCCATTTCTTGCCGGTCGGGTCGCCGCAGACGAGGATGGCCACAGGGGCCTGGGCGACCATCTTGCTGTAGGGGTGGAAGGCGGGGATGGCTTCGCGCCTGGCCTGGTCCGTGATGACGACGAAATGCCAGGGCTGCTGGTTGCCGGCCGACGGCGCGGCCATGCCCGCCCGCAGGATGGTCTCGATCATCTGTGGTGGTATCGGATCGTTGAGAAATTTGCGGATGCTGCGGCGAGTGTGGATGACGTCAAGGAGTTCCATGGCGATTCTCCTGGTTTGCGTGTTGCGGGATGTCAAAAATAAAGGCTAATCTGGAGCTGTCGGCATCACAAGATAAGATTATCATTCTTTCCACACTGGAGGCACGCATGCAAGGTCTTGTCAGCGGCAGTATGCCCGAATTTCTGGATCTGCTCGGATTGAGCGAAGCGCCCATGGCCCTGTGCTGGACCGACGAGGAGCCCGCGGGCTTCGCGCCGGAGCCAGGACAGCCGCCGACCCGCGAGCGGGAGGAGCGGGGCGAGATCGACTGGCAGGAGGTCTTCGGCAACTTTTCCTGCGTCATCGGCCACATCTGGCGGGCCCGCAGGAAGCAGACCGCCGCGTACTTCTCGGCCGAGCGCTACGGATGCCCGGGCGGGAGCTTCTTCCTGGGGTTTCATTCGCCCCAGACCCGCACCATCATCAACTACGTGTCTTCGGGCACACCGGGCTGGAGCGAAGGGGAAAGGTATTGCGAGTCCCCCGAGTCCCTGGCGCGGGTGTTCGACCTCATCGATCCCCTGCCGGCGCCTGCGAAGTACTGCGTGGTCAAGCCCGTGACCATGCTCGGGGAGGGCGAGGAACCGGAGCTGGTCATGTTCTTCGCCCGGCCCGAGTCCCTGTGCGGCCTGCACCAGCTGGCCTGTTTCGTGACCAACGACCCCGAGGTGGTGGCTTCGCCCTGGGCCGCGGCCTGCGGCGGCCTCGTCACCTGGCCTCGCACCTACCTGGCCCGGGGGATGAGGCGCGCCGTGGTCGGGGGCTGGGACCCTTCGGCCAGAAAGTTCTTCAAGACCGACGAGCTGTCCTTCACCGTACCGTGGGGGATGTTCTCCGACATGCTGCGGCGGTACCCCGAATCTTTCCTGAAGATGCACACCTGGGAGACGACGCGCAGGAAGATCGACCGCAGCCGGAAGGCCTGGGGCGAGGAAAAGGGGAAGTGAAGAAGGTGAAGGGAGGCCGGTGAGTTCAAAGGCATGGATCGCCGCGCTTCGCTCGCGATGACGACACATGTAAGGCGTCATCGCGAGCGAAGCGCGGCGATCCATCTTCCGGCCTGAACGTGCCTGGATCCGCAGCCATGCGGTCGCGGGATTATTTCAGTTTCTGCATGGCCTCGACAAGGGGCCCCAGGTCCGGCCTCGAATTGATGTCGTGTACGTCGATGTAGCGGATGACGCCCTGCTTATCGATCAGAAACAGCGACCGTTCGGCTTCTCCGTTCGACCGCAGAATCCCCAGGGCATCGGCCAGCTTGCCGTGGGGGAAGAAGTCCGAGGCCACCGGGAACCACAGCCCCCCCATCTCCTGCACCCAGGCGTGCAGCGTGGGCACGTTGTCGACGCTGACGCCGATGATCTGGGTGTCGGTCTCATCGAACATGTCCTGCACGATGTTGTAGCCGGGCCACTGGCCCGAGCAGACCGGGGTCCAGGCCGCGGGCACGAAGGACAGGACCACGTTCTTCTTCCCGCGGAACTCGCCCAGGGTGATGGTCCCGCCGTCGATGGTCGGCAGGGAGAAGTCCGGAGCGGGATCCCCGACCTTGACCTTGAGGGTGCTGTCCACGGGCTTGAGTTCGCCCACCTTGAAAATCCTCTCCTGCGGGATGCCCTGGGCCAGCGCAGGGGACTGCGCCGCGCACGCGATGAACAGGAACGCAATGACTGCGAAGATGCGGCGTGTCTTTTTCATGGCCTATTTCCCCCCGCCGGCGGCCTGCATGGCCCTGTCCAGGAACGATCCGGCCGATTCCAGACGGCCGAGATGGGAGTCCGCAACCTTGAATTCCTTCGTCTCCGGGTTCCTGACCAGGACATAGAAGAACGGGGTCCCGACCTCGCCGATCGCCTTGTTGACCCTGAAGTCAGGGTCCGAGAACAACGGGAACGTGATGGCGTATTTTGTCCGGAATACCTTCACTTCGAAATTCGAGTTGCCGATGCCCACCCCGATCAGCTTGACGTCCTTGGCCAGGCCGCGGTCGGCGATGAGGGCGCCGAGTTCGTTCAGCGTCGGGGCCTCGCGCTGGCAGTGGGGGCAGTACATGCTGAAGGCCACCATGATGACGGTCCGGGCCTCGATGTCCGAGAGGCGGCATGGCGAGGCGCCGTTCAGACCGAGGTGCCCGAGCTGGGCGGCGTCCAGTTCGTGGCTGAGCAGCAGGTCCGGCATGTCGCTCCCCACGGGCAGGGGGTGGGAGGCGGCGTTGTCCGTGGCGTCCAGGGCCAGGGCGGTCGATGCGCACAGCGCGAGGACAAGGGTGATGGCAATATGACGTAAACGCATGGCGTCTCCTTGAAGCGGGCCGGGCTGACGAAGCCTGCCGTGTTTCGACGGTTTTGGATGTGAGGTATTTGAATGTTAGCAAGGTGCGTGCAGCCTCGCAAATGGCATTCATATCCTCATGGTTTTGCACCTGGGCGCACGTGGGATGGTCTTTCGCACAAAGGGCTGCGACAGATCCGGGCGCATTGGTTCCGGCCGTGCGTGGCGGCTTAGCCTTGAATTGAGGAAAAAGTTCCCCCGGCTCCGGCTCTGGCTGGGGCCGAACCTGAGCCGGGGGATTTCGTTTGCCGCAGTCCGGATCAGCGGGAGCGCGTCACACGGTGCACTCGTCCACCAGATAGAGGATGTTGCGGTAGGGGATGCCGCCGTGCAGGGCCAGCCCTATTTCGCAGGTCCGGCTGGTGGAGTACCCTTCGGTGCAGTCCTGGACCTTGCCGGCCAGGGTCTTCAGGGCCGAGGCGTTCAGTTCGGGTGTGGAGAAGCCCTTGTCCCCGGCGAAGCCGCAGCAGAAGATGTCCTCGGGCACGACCACCTTGGCCGCGCATTTTCCGGCCAGTTCAAGGAGCTTTCCCTCCAGGCCCATCTTGCGGGCCGTGCAGGTCACGTGCAGGGCCACGCTTTTGTCCCGGCGCGAGAAGGACAGCTTGTCCTGCAGGAATTCCAGGACGAAGACGCTCGGGTCGAAGAACTTCAGGCGCGGGTCGAGCACATCCTTCATGCGCTTGAGGCACGGGCTGGTGTCGCACAGCACCGGCAGTTCGCCGTTCCTGGTCGCCTTCAGCAGCGCCTCCTCGAGTTCGGCGCTCTTGGCGTCGGCCTGGGCCACGAATCCCTTGCTTTCGAAAGCCTGGCCGCAGCACAGCCCGCCCATGTCCGGCGGGAAGATCACCTCGTATCCGGCCTTGCGCAGCACCCTCACCGTGACGTCGGGCAGGGGGGCGCAACGTTCGTCCCGGGCCGGCCCCATGTTGCGGGCGATGCAGCTCGGGAAATAGACCACCTTGAGCGGGTTGGCCTCGTTCACGGGCTCGGGCCTGATGCGGCCGAGCCCTTTGGGCATCTGCGCATTCCAGCGTGGAATCCGCTTCGCGGAGATGCGGTGCAGGGCCTCGGACGAGGCGTCCATGAAACGGGTCCCGGCCACGGCGTGGATCGCGTCCACGGCCGTGAGCGTTCCCGAGACCGTCCGCGCCACGCCCTCGAAATGCCCGCCCACCCAGTCTGCGGCCTTCTTCTGCCGTTCGGTGGCGTGCTCGGCCCGCAGGGCCTTGGTCATCCTGCCCGTGTCGATGCCCACCGGGCAGCGGGTGCCGCACAGCCCGTCCGTGGCGCAGGTGCCGTCGCCCTGGTAGCCGTAGGCCTTCAGGAGCCTGGCCAGCTCGGCCTTGTGCTCGGGCTTGTCCTTCAGGCGCTGGATCTCGCGCCAGGACGTGATGCGCTGGCGCGGGGTCAGGGTGATGTGCTTGGACGGGCAGATGGGCTCGCAGAAGCCGCACTCGATGCACTTGTCCACCAGTTCGTGGGCCGCGGGCAGGGGTTTGAGGTCCTTCAGGTGCGCCTTGGGGTCCGGGTTCAGGATGACTCCGGGGTTCAAGAGCCCCTTGGGGTCGAAGATGTTCTTGATGTCCTGCATGAGGCGGTAGGCGTCCTGGCCCCACTCCATCTCCACGAAGGGCGCCATGTTGCGGCCCGTGCCGTGCTCGGCCTTGAGGGACCCGTCGTAGCGGTCCACGACCATGGCCGTCACGTCGTCCATGAGGTTGCTGTAGCGCTCGACCTCCTTCGGGTCGCCGAAATCCTGGGTGAAGACGAAGTGCAGGTTCCCCTCCAGGGCGTGGCCGAAGATGATGGCCTCGGAATATCCGTATTTCTCCAGCAGACCCTGCAGTTCCAGGGTCGCGTCGGCCAGGCGCTCGATGGGGAAGGCCACGTCCTCGATGATGACCGTGGTGCCCGTGGCGCGCACCGAGCCCACGGCCGGGAAGAGGCCCTTGCGGATGTTCCACAGCTTGGCGAACTCCTGGGGCACGGGCGTGAACTCGATGTCCCGGACCATGGCGACCCCGGACAGGGCGGCCTTGATGGCCCCGATCTGGGCGTCGAGGGTTTCCCTGTCCTCGGCGCGGGTCTCGACCAGCAGGGCCGCGGCCGTGTCGCTCAGCTCCCGCAGGTATGCGGGCATGCCGTCCTTGTCCTGCACCGAGCGCAGGGCCGGGCGGTCCATGAGTTCCACGGCGGCCACGGGCTGCTTCTTCAATATGATGGTCGCCTCGCAGGCCGTGCGGATGTCCGGGAAGAGCATCAGCGCCGAGGCCTTGTGGGCGTGCTCGGTGACGGTGCGGTAGGTGACCTTGGAGACGAAGGCCAGGGTCCCCTCGGAGCCGACCAGAAGATGCTTCAGGATGTCGAAGGGATCCTCGAAATCGACCAGGGCGTTCAGACTGTAGCCCGTGGTGTTCTTGATCTTGAACTTGTGGCGGATGCGCGCCTCGAGCTCCGGCTTGGCCAGGACCTGTCGGCGCAGGTCTGCCAGGCCCTCGACGACCTCCGGGTGCTTCTGCCGGAAGGCGCGCCTGGAGGCGTCGTCGCCCGTGTCCAGGACGGTGCCGTCTCCGAAGACCAGGCGCAGCTCCTCCAGGGTCTGGTAGCTGTTCTCGGCCACGCCGCAGCACATGCCGCTGGCGTTGTTGGCCAGGATGCCGCCGATCTTGCAGGTGTCGATGGAAGCCGGGTCCGGTCCGATCTTCTTGCCGAAGGGCGCCAGGGAGCGGTTGGCGTGGGCGCCGATGATGCCGGGCTCCAGGTCGATGCGCCGGGCATTGTCGTAGATGCGGCAGCCCAGCCACCCCTCGCCCAGGCGCAGCAGGACCGAGTCGGTCACGGCCTGGCCCGAGAGGCTCGTTCCGGCGGCGCGGAAGGTCACGGCGATGCCGGCCTTGTGGGCCAACCGCAGGATGCGGGCCACCTCGTCCTCGGATTCGACGTTGATGACGATCTTGGGAATGAGCCGGTAGAAACTCGCGTCCGTGCCGTAGGCCAGCAGGCGCAGTGGGTCGGTGATGATGCGTTCCGCAGGCACGAAGGCGGCAACGGAATCGCGGAATTTCCGGTACTTGGAATCGAGCATGAAGTCCTCCAGTTATTTGAGAATAGTTCTTAATAAATATAGCTGATTTTTTGTCTGTCCACAAGCGTGGAGAGATTTTTTCCCGTCTGGTTTTCGAGACGCGCACGGCTGAAGCGGCAGGCCTCGGCCTCCAGGGAAGCACGCCCGAGCCGTCCCCGGGTTGTGTTGTCGTTTGGGGAGAAAACAAATTATTTTCAGAGGGATGACAAAACATCGCAGCGGGGTTACCTTTTCAGCAAGAGCGAACCAACCTGAACGCCGGGAGGCCCTATGGCAGCCAATCTCCTCCTCTCGATACTGGTATGCGTCCTCTTCAACGTGAACACGTCATTTGCGGAAGTGCCGGCCGGAGCGGTCTATCAGGACGGGGGCAACAGCGAATACGCCCTGATTCTGAGCCACGGGGTGGGACAGGGGCCGACGGCCCTGGTGGTGGAGCCCCTCAGGCACGCCGTGCACGAAACCCTCGGATGGCACACCCTCTCCCTTTCCATGCCCCGCCAGGATGACTGGAGCCAGTTCGGCCGCGTCTTCCCCCAGGCCTACGACAGGATCGCCGAAGCCATCGACTTCCTGATGCGCGAGCGGGGTGTCCGGCACGTCTATCTGATGGGGCACAGCATGGGCAGCCGCATGTCCAGCGCGTTTCTGGCCGACAACCCGGACGCGCCGGTGCGGGGGCTCATCGTGGCCGGCATCCGGCATGACGGGGGGATGCCCATGAACGGGCGGCTGAACCTGGAACGGGTGGCGCTCCCGGTGCTCGACATATGGGGGGATGACGGCGGGGTCGACGGCAGGTATGCGGCCGAGCGGCGGGATCTGGTCTCGGAAACCTACACCCAGGTGCCCATCCCCGAGGCCAACCATTCCTTCGAAAGGCACGAGACGATCTTTACGGAGCGGGTCATCGAATGGCTGCGGGGCATGAGTGCGGGGATGATGGCGTCTTCGACCCCCGAGTCCTCGCAACAGTGATCCTGCGGGGGCAGTTCGATGTCGGGGGCGCCTCTCCGGCCGGGGCGCGCTTTTCTCAGCGCTCGTGATCCGGTTTGGCGGAGCCGGCCGAGCTTCTCCCCAGGAAGAGGCCGGCGGCCAGGCAGACGGCGCCGCAGAGGCTCAGGGCATGGCCCACACCGATGAATTCGGCCACCAGTCCCGCCCCCAGGGAGCCGAAGGGCGACATGCCCATGAACATCATGGCGAAAAGCGCCATGACCCGGCCGCGCATTTCGTCTGGCGCGAGGGTCTGGAGCAGGGTGTTGGACGTGGCCATGAGCAGGATCATGAACAGCCCGGCGGGCACCGCCAGCAACATCGACAACCAGAACGTCCCGGAGAGCGAGAAGAGGATGAGGGTCAGGCCGAAAGCCAGGCTGGCCAGCGACCGCAAGGCCCACAGCCCGGCGTTTCGGCGCAGGGTCAGGATGAGCGCGCCCATGAGGCTGCCGACCCCGGCCGCGGTCATGAGCAGGCTGTAGCCGTCGGCCCCACGGCCCAGCACCTCCTTGGCCACCACGGGCATGAGCACCAGGAAGGACGAGCCGAAGAGGCTGGTCACGGCCACCAGGCTCAGGAGGCTGCGGATGGGCGGGGACGTCCAGGCAAAGGAGATGCCCGCCTTGATGCGGGTCAGGAACTCCCCCTGCGGGACCGGCCGGGGGGCGTCCGGAATGCGTATGAGGGCCAGGCAGGCGATGACGGCCAAAAAGGACAGGCCGTTCACGGTGAAGCACCACGCCTCGCCCACGGTGGCCAGCAGGGCGCCGGCGACGGTTGGGCCGATGATGCGGGCCGTGTGGAACATGGAGGAGTTGAAGCCGATGGCCCCGGCCAGGTCCTCCTTGCCGACCATCTCCACCACGAAGGACTGGCGGGTCGGGTTGTCGATGGCGTTGACCACGCCCAGCATGGCCGCCAGCAGGATGATGATCCAGACCCGGACCTGCTCCGTGAAGCACAGCACCGCGAGGATGAAGGCCAGGACCATGGCCGCGGTCTGGGTCCCGATGAGGATGCGGCGGCGGTCGGCCCTGTCGGCCCAGTCCCCGCCGACCAGGGCCAGGACGAAGATGGGGGCGAGCCCCGCGAAGCGCACCAGGCCCAGGGCCGCGCTCGACCCCGTCAGCCGGTACACGAGCCAGGCCTCGGACACGTTCTGGACCCAGGTGCCGATGAGGGAGATCATCTGCCCGGAGGCGAACAGGCGGAAGTTGCGGTGCCGCAGCGGGCGGGTCAGGGTGGTCCAGGCAGCGATGGGCATGGGGTTCTCGGACGTTGGGGGATCGGG
>CALMTS010000115.1 GCA_937872685.1 uncultured Desulfomicrobium sp. | reverse complement strand
CCTGCGAGGGGGATGAGGATGAGGAGCATGGAGTTCATTCGTGCAGCGCCGTGAGTTTGCGGGTGTCCAGGGAATCGAAGGCCCGCTGGATGCGGTCGACGATGATGCCGATGACGAAGACGCCGACGGTGACGTCAAGAAGGATGCCGAATTCCACCAGGATCGGGGTCGCGCGGATGAGCAGGAGCCCTGTGAGGTAGATCCCGTTTTCGAGGATCAGGTAGCCGCAGACCTGGGAGATGGCCTTGGTCCTCCCGATGAGCAGGATGAAGCCGGTCAGGATGAGGGCGATGGCTCCCGGGATGTGCAGGGTGCCGGTGTGTTCGGGCAGCAGGGGCAGATGCCGGGCGAGGGCCACTGCCGCGATGGTCGCCACCGCCCCCAGAAGCAGGGACGGGATGTAGGCGATGTAGGGTTCGAGTTCCCGGGCGATGTTGGCTGTGCGCATGGCCCTGTGGAGCAGGCCCGGGATGAGCAGGCCCTTGCCCGCCACCGTGGCGACGGTGATGAGCACCAGGCGCCAGTCGAGCGCATGGGCTTCGAGCACCAGCGGCACCAGGCCCAGAAGCACGCCCTGGGCGCCCACGGCCCGGATGAGCACGGGCAGGCGGCTGGTGCCCAGGGCCAGAAGGTTCAGGCCCATGGCCAGGCCGATGAGGAGATTGAGGTAGTCGTTCATATTTCACCCATCCAGGTCAGCAGCAGGGGAAAGAGGCAGAACAGGAAGCCGATGGTCAGCAGCAGGGGCACCCTGCGGAAGGCCAGGCGCGCGGTCAGGGATTCGACCAGGCCCACGGCCACGGCCACCAGGAGCACGGCCAGGGCCAGCAGGGCCAGGGACATGACCAGCGGAACTTCCGACAGGGGCAGCACCGCCTGGGCCAGGAACACGGCGAAGAGCATCAGTTTGACCGAGGCGCCGTGCAGGATCATGGCCAGGGGCGGGCCGCTGTGGTCCAGGACCATGACCTCGTGGATCATGGTCAGTTCGAGGTGTGTGTTGGGGTCGTCAAAGGGCACGCGGCAGTTTTCGGCCAGGAGGATGATGAAGAGCCCCACGGCCAGGAGGGCTGCGCTCGGCCCGGGCAGCGGCTCGAACATGGACGAAAGGGAGATGCTGCCGGACTGCACGGCCAGGGTCAGGATGGCGGTGATGATGCCGACTTCCGCCAGGATGGCGTAGCTGACCTCGCGCGCCGCACCCATGCCTTCGAAGGCGGAGCCCGTCTCCATGGCTCCCCATGCCGTGCAGAAGCGGGCCAGGGCCAGAAGGTAGACCAGAAGCAGCACGTCGCCGTCAAAGGAGACGGGGGCGTCGGCACCGGCCAGGGGCAGGAGCGCGGCCGCGCCGATCACGGCCACCCAGGCCACGGCGGGCGCAATGATGAATCCGGGCGAGGCCAGCGTGCTGATCACGACGCCTTTGCGCCACAGGCGCGCCAGGTCGTAGTAGAGCTGCAGCACGGGCGGGCCCTGTCTTCCTGCCACCCAGGCCTTGACCTTGTTGATGACGCCCGGGAGCAGGGGCGCGAGAATCAGCCACGCGAGCAGGCGCAACGAAGTATCGATGAATACGGACATCACATCCCTCCCTGGACAGCCAGCAGCCCCAGCGCCGTGACCCCGAGGAATACATAAAGGATATAGAGGTGCAGCCGGCCGTGCTGCATGTTTTTCGCGGCGTCGGCCAGGAGAAGGACCGTTCTGGCCGCGGGGCCGATCCCCTTTTCGAGCACGGTTTCGGGGATGCGTTCCAGGGCCAGGGCACTTTCCGGGAAATGGCCGCGCACCCGGCGGGTGCGTTTTTCGGGCCGCACGATCCACGCAAACCAGCCGGACACGATGCCGGCGAAGGAGCCGCTGGTGTACTGCATGTGCGGGGTCGGGGCCGCGTAGCCGCAATCCCAGGTCATGGCGCGCCGGGTCCCGTTGGCTCGCACCTTGCGCAATATCAGGAATGCGGCCGCGGCCAGGACGCAGGCCAGGACGGTGTGCGTTCCGCCCAGGGCGCGGGCCGGGATGAGCGGGTCGGTTGCTGCCCACCGGGGGGCCCAGGCGGCAATGGCGCCCTGGACCGGGCGCAGGAAGAGTCCGGGCATGAGACCGATGCAGACCATGACCACCGCCGGGACGATCATGGGCAGGCGCATGGCCCAGCCGCATTCGGCCGCTTGCAGGGCCGTCCGGCCCCGGGGCGCGCCGAGAAAGACGACGGCTGCGGCCTTGGCGAAGGCGGCCAGGGCCAGGGCGCCGGTCCCGGCCAGGACGATGACCGCGGGCAGGACCCCGAATGTCTGTCCCTTCTCGATCACGGCCCGCAAAAGGCCCTGGTAGATGGCCCATTCGCTGACAAACCCGTTCAGCGGCGGCAGACCGGACACGGCCGCGGCGCCAAGGGCGAAGAGGGCTGCCGTCCAGGGCATGGCCTGCCAGAGGCCGCCCAGGCGGCTCATGTCCCGGGTGCCGGTGGCGTGGAGGACCGAACCCGCCCCGAAAAAGAGCAGCGACTTGAACAGCCCGTGGTTGAGCACATGCAGAAAAGCGCCGGCCAGGGCGGCCTGCCCCCAGACGGGGTGGCCGTGGGCCGCAGCCAGCAGGGCGAGGCCCAGGCCGATCATGATGATGCCGACGTTTTCCACCGAGCAGTAGGCCAGTAGCCGTTTCAAGTCGTTCTGGGCCATGGCGAAGACGATGCCCAGGAGGGCGCTGGCGCAGCCGATGCCCAGCACCGCCCAGCCGGCCCCGTCCGGGATGGGGAGCCAGCCGCTGAAGCGGACGATCCCGTACACGCCCATCTTGATGGCCACGGCGGACATGATGGCCGAGACGTGGCTCGGGGCGCCCGCGTGGGCCGAGGGCAGCCAGATGTGCAAGGGGAAGATGCCCGCCTTGACCCCGAACCCGAAGAGCGCCAGCCAGAAGAGGGGCGCCAGTCCGGGATGGGCGTGCATGGGCCCGAGCTCCCAGGACCCGGTCCCGGCCGCCAGGGCCGAAAAGAAGGCGAAGAGGGCCATGGTCCCGGCATGGGAGGCGGCCAGATACAGCCATCCGGCCCTGCGCACCTCCGCGCGATCATTGTCCAGGGTGATCAGGAAATAGGCGCTCAGGGCGAAGGCTTCCCAGACGAAGAGGAAATGCAGCCCGTTGCCGCAGGTCAGGACCAGCCCCATGCTCAGCACGAGGGCGCTCCACCAGACCCGGCCCCGGGGCGCCGAGCGCGGGAAGTGGTGGTCGGACCAGTATTCCATGGCATAGACGGCTCCGAGCCCGCCCACCAGACAGACCAGAACCAGGAACAGCGCGCTGATGGCGTCCAGGAGCAGGACGACGTTTTCCCCGCCCAGGACGAAGTCGCCGCGCCACGTCAGGCCGTGCCCTGAAACCAGTACGACCAAGGCTGCACCCAGTCCCGCGAGGGCGCCGAGACTGTTGAGCCCCAGCCAGAGGCGGGGCCTCGCCCCGCCCAGAACCATGGCCAGGAGCAGGGCCAGGGCCGCCGTGCCGAGCAGCGTCGGGGTCATCGGGCCCCTCCCTGCGGAGATGCCGGGGCCTGTCCGCTGCCGTCCACCAGCGCCCGGATCAGATCCGCGTCGTCAGCCCCGCTGTCCAGCGCCCGGGTCAAAGCGCCCGAGGCGATGCTGCGGGCCAGGAGCCCCAGCATGTTCACGTGCAGCCGGGGTGTGGGCGAGATGAAGAAGAGCAGGCGCGTGAGTGGGACGCCGTCGGGCGTTTCGGTCCCGGGCCACGGGGCGTTCAGCTCGATGAGGGCCACCAGGGCGCAGGCCTCGCCGAGGAAGACGCCTTTGGCCGGATGAGGCAGGGCGAACCCGCCTCCGGTCGGGGCAATGGCCAGGCCTTCGGGATGGGTGATGCGCTGCGCGAGCATGTCCCGCACGGCCGGAGTGAGGTTCGGCAGGGAACCGACGATTTGGCCCAGAACGCCGCCCAGGTCCGCGGGCGAAACGTCGCGCCAGATCCGGCCGCGACGCAGCAGGGCCGCGAGGTCGGGGGCCGGGGACGGGGACGCAGCCGGCTGCGCGAGGAATCCCGCGTTGGCCGCCAGGCCGTTGCGCGCGGCCCAGGTCATGACCTGGGACTGCTCGAAGAGGATGCGGTCGCGGTCATGGACATGGGGCATGCCTTCCTTGCGGACCCATTCCAGGACAACCTGTTCCGAGACCCCGAAGGACTCGGCGATTTGGATGAGATTGAGGTACATGTCTGCTTTCGATGCTTGAAGTGTTGAGGGGTCAGGGTTTCAGCCCGCCGCCCGGGAAGACGGCCAGGGCAAGCGCCAGGAGGGCTGCGCACAGATAGAAGATATAGGCCTGGGTCCTGCCTTGCTGGAAGCCGCGGGCCAGGTCCGAAATCTTGAGGATGGCGAGCGCGCACGGCCTGACGATCCGTTCCAGGACCGTTTCGGGAGTGTGGGAGGCCCTGTGCGCCCTGGTCGGGAAAAATCCTTCGGGCAGGCCGGCGTGGACCACGGGCCGCAGGATCCAGGTGAACCAGCCGGTGATGATGCCGGCGAAGGATTCGGCCGTGTACTGCATGCGCGCCGTGGGGATCGCGTAGCCGCAGTCCCAGGTCACGGCCCGCGCCGTTCGGGCCCGCAGGGAACGCACGGTGAGAGCGGCCACCGCAAGGGCGAGGAGGGCGATGCAGAGATGCGCCGCGCCCAGCGGCACGAGACGGTTGGCGGCGGCCATGCCTTCGTCCGCGCCGAACCATGCCTTCGCGACGCGCAGCAGAGCCGGCCACAAGAGGGCCGGGGCAAGGCCTATGGCAATGCATCCGGCGGCCAGGGCCGCCATGGCCCCGCGCATGGCCGGTCCGCATTCGTGGGCCTTGTGCGCGGATTCCGTCCTGGGGGCGCCGAGGAAGACCACACCGCAGACCTTGATGAAGCAGGCCAGGGCCAGGGCTCCTGTCGCGCCGAGGAGAATGGCCGCAGGCACCGCGGCAAGGACCGCATCGGTCTGATGTCGGGCCGCGTCGAAAAGGCCCGAAAAGACCAGCCACTCGCTGACGAAACCGTTCAGGGGCGGCAGGCCGCAGATGGCCATGGCTCCGAGGGTGAAGAATCCGGCCGTCCAGGGCATGGGCCGCCACAGGCCGCCCAGGCGGCTCATCTCCCGGGTGCCCGTGGCGTGCAGCACGGATCCCGCGCCCAAAAAGAGCAGGGCCTTGAAAAGTCCGTGATTCCAGACATGGAGCAGCCCGCCGGCCAGGGCCAGGATTCCCCACTCCGGGCGCCCCTGGTCAACGGCGATCATGGCGAAGCCCAGGCCGATGAGGATGATGCCGATGTTCTCCACGCTGTGGTAGGCCAGCAGGCGCTTCAGGTCGTGCTGTCCCAGCGCGAAGGCAACTCCGAGGACCGCGCTGGCGCATCCGAGCCCGGCCACGGCCCAGCCCGCCGCCGCTGGCAGCGGCAGCCATGATCCGAAACGGACCAGGCCGAAGATCCCCATCTTGATCGCCACACCGGACATGAGGGCCGAGACGTGGCTGGGAGCGTTGGCGTGGGCGGAGGGCAGCCAGATGTGCAGAGGAAAGATGCCGGCCTTGATGCCGAACCCCAGGAGGGCCAGCCAATAGAAAGGCGCCAGGGCCGGGATGTGGCGCATGGGGCCCAGTTCCCAACTGCCCGTGTGGCCGGCCAGGGCGGCGAAAAAGGCGAAGAGGGCAAGGGTCCCGAGATGCGACGCGGCCAGATAGACCCAGCCTGCGGTGCGGACATCGGGATTCTCCCGATCGAGGGTGACGAGGAAGTAGGCGCTCACGGCAAAGATTTCCCAGGCCAGCAGGAAGTGGAGGCCGTTGCCGACGGTCAGCACCAGCCCCATGCTCAGGAGCATGGCGTTCCACCACAGGCGACCTCTGCGCGCGGAGCGGGGGTGGGCGGTCCCGTTCCAGTATTCCCTGCTGTAAACGGCACCGGCCATGCCGACGACACACAACAGGAGCAGGAAGAAGGCGCCGATTTCATCAAGGCGAAGCAGGACCTGCTCGCCGCCCAGGCTCCATTCGCTGCGCCATTCCCAGACAGGATTTCCGGCAAGGGGCAGGATAGCCGCGATAAAGGCGCAGACTGTTCCTCCCAGGGTGGACGCCGTCCACCAACGAGGACCGGCATGGCTGGTCGCCATGCCGGTAAGTATTCCCGCTGCTGCGCAGGAGAGGAGAACAGTTGTGATCATCATTATGTTGTCAAAAGAACAATGCCCTGTTCGTACAATTCTTTCACGGCCGGCGAAACAATGTCCCGGCATGACGGGCCCTTCTCACTGTGAGGTGAGAAGTTATGTTTCGTGTTCCGTCTGGTATTCAGGCCAGTGCGTATCAGAAATCTTGAACTGCGGCCGAGGAATCTTTTCGGACGCGGAGCATAGGTTATCTTTTCCACTCCAGGGGATATGCCTCTGAAAATTGCGAGTCAAGAAAATGGGGAAAAATAAGGAAAATTAATTTTCGGGAAGTATTCAATGCGAGTGTGCTAATTTTTTATTCAGTAATTTTATTGAGTTGGATTACTGTGTTGTTTCGAGGCCGTTCTCTTTCGGATTGTCGGGTTGGACAGGGAGTCATGCGGGCCCTTGTCAGGCGCTGCGGATAAACACTCCTGAAACCGCTGGGCGGGGTGTATGTATTTTTTTGTCCGCCCAGGCAAAAAGTGGAGGAATGGCTTGACTCTCCGGGAGGTGCGTGAGTAAGGGTGGTAAAAAGTGGTAAAAAGTGGAAAAAGGTGAGGGGAAACCATGTTCAGAGGGCATTCACATCGAACGCAGGATCCAAAGGGGCGGCTCATGTTGCCTCCGGAATTCCGCGACGAGGTGTTCGCCCAGTCCCCCGGCGGCAGGCTCATCCTGACAAATTTCGACGACTGCGTGGCGGTCTACCCCCTGCCTGAATGGGAACTCATCGAACAGAGTTTCTCCAAGTTGAACATGGCGGATCGGCGTGTCCGGGATTTTCACCGTTTCTTCATTTCGGGCGCCGTGGAAGTGACCCTGGACAAGCAGGGCCGGGTCCTCATTCCGCCCCATCTGCGCAACTACGCGGGGCTGCAGAAGGATATCGTGCTGGCCGGCGTGGGCCGGAAATTCGAGATCTGGGACCTGGAGCGTTTCGAAGCCCAGCGCACGGCCATGCAGGAGAATTTCGACCAGGTCATGGATGACCTGGCCGGCAACGGCTTTGAACTGCGGTTCTGATCGGAGAAGCCATGGACGCATATTCCGATCACATCCCGGTCATGATCGACGAGGTCATGCACTGGATCGATCCCAAGCCGGGCGGTTTTTACATGGACGCCACCCTGGGTTTGGGAGGGCACGCGGCACGGCTCATGGAGATGACCGGCGGCCGGGCGCATCTGCTCGGCCTCGATCGCGACCGCCAGGCCCTGGACAAGGCCGGCAAACGGCTGGCCGAGTACGGGGAGAACGTGCAGTTGGCCCATACGTCGTTTCAGCATTTTCCCTCCGTGCTGCGGGAACTCGGCTGGGATCTGCTCGACGGGGTCGTGGCCGATCTCGGCGTCTCGTCGTTGCAGCTTGACAGCCCGGAAAGGGGGTTTTCCTTCCTGCACGACGGACCCCTTGACATGCGCATGGATCCCGGGTCAGGCGGTGAGCCCGCGTCGAACATCGTCAACGGCGCTTCGTACGAACGGCTGCGTCAGCTCCTGTGGGATTACGGCGAGGAGCCCATGGCCGGCCGCATCGCCAGGGCCATCATCGCCGCGCGGGAGAACGCGCGCATCGAGTCCACCCTCGAGCTTGCGCGCATCGTGGCCGCCGCCTATCCGGCCAAGCGGAGGGCCCTGGCCCGCAACCACCCCGCGACCAAGACTTTCCAGGCCTTGCGGCTGGAGGTCAACCAGGAGTTGCGGGAAGTCGAAAATTTTCTGGAGCGCGTCGTCGATTACCTGCGGCCCGGAGCGCGCATCGCCGTCATATCCTTTCATTCCCTGGAAGACCGCATCGTGAAGAGGGCGTTTCGCAAGGAGAGCACCGGTTGCCTGTGCCCCCGCGACTACCCCATATGCCAGTGCGGACATGAGAAGAAGCTGCGCCTGCCTTTCCGCAAGCCGCTGATTCCGGGGGAGGAGGAGATGCGGGCCAACAGCCGCAGCCGCAGCGCCAAGCTGAGAGTGGCGGAGCGCATCGCCGGGGGTGATGAATGAAAGGCCCTGACTCCGGCTACCTGGGCCTAGGGCTTGTGTTCGTGATGACCATTGTTTTGGGTCTCGGGCTTGTCTGGGTCAACATCGAACGGGTCGATCTGGCCTACGAACTCAAGACCCTGGAGCGGGAACTCCAGGAAAAGAGGGACCAGCATTCCAAGTTGCAGGTGGAGCGGCAGTACCTCCTGGCCCCGACGACCCTGCGCGTCAGGGCCGAGGGGGCCGGGCTGCACCCGCCGCATCGCGACCAGATACGCACCTTGAAGGAATAGGCGAAGCACACGTGGCCAAGACCGGAAGTAAACCACCCAAGGACTGGAGCCGCGGCAAGATCATTTTTGCCGGCTGCCTGTTCGCCCTGGCGCTCATGGGGCTCTGGGCGCGCGCCTATCATGTGCAGGTGGTCAAAGGCCCGGAATATGCCAGGATGGCCAACCGTCAGTACTGGGCCTCGGAAACCGTCTCCGGCAAGCGCGGTGAGATTTTCGATCGCAACGGATTGCTCCTGGCCAAGTCCATCACGACGCCGTCGGTGTACGTGCGGCCGAACGAAGTCACGGACGTCTGGGCCGTGTCCCAGAAGCTGGGCAAGATCCTGGGGCTGAACCCGGGCGACGTGGCCGGACAGCTCAAGACCAAGAAGCGTTTCGTGTGGGTGGCCAGGAAAATCAGCGACGCACAGGCCGCGGCCGTGCGGGAAGAAGCCCTGCCGGGCGTCCATCTGGAGTCCGAGAACTCCCGCCAGTACCCGCAGGGGCACATGGCCGGGCAACTGCTCGGGTTCGTGAACATGGACGGGCGCGGCATCGAAGGCCTGGAAAAAGCCTTCAACGAGCAACTGGCCCCGTCGTCGAGCAAGTTCACTGTTCAGCGCGACGCCGCCGGAAACCGCCTGTCCTCGATGGAGGGCGGCGACAGGGCCTCCTTCGACGGTTCGGACCTGCGGCTGACCCTGGACAGCCAGGTCCAGCTGGCCACCGAGGACGCCCTGGCCCGCAGCGTTGCCAGGGCCAAGGGCAAGTCGGGCATGGCGCTGGTGGTGGAGGTGCCCACGGGCGACATCCTGGCCTGGGTGCACTACCCGTTGTTCAACCCCAACTCGGTCAAGAAGGTCAGCGGGGAGTGGAAGAACCGCATCGCCGTGGACATCTTCGAGCCGGGTTCGACCATGAAGCCGATCATGGTCGCGGCTGCGCTGCAGGAACAGATTTGTACGCCGGCCACGAAGTTCTACTGCGAAAACGGCAAGTGGAGCGTCAAAGGGCGGCGCATCAAGGATACCCATAAGTACGAGAACCTGACCGTCAGCGAGATCGTCCGCTATTCGAGCAACATCGGCTCGGCCAAGATCGGGCTGAACCTGGGTGCGGAAAAGTACAACAAATATCTGCAGGCCCTCGGCTTCGGCCGGCCCGTGGGCCTGCCGCTGCCCGGCGAATCGGCGGGACTGCTCCGCCCCATGCGGCAGTGGCGCGAGGTCGAACTCGCCAACATGGCTTTCGGTCAAGGCATCGGGGTGACCATGCTGCAGATGGCCGAGGCCTATCTGTGCATCGCCAACGGCGGAGTCCGCCTGCCCCTGCGGCTCGTGCACGAGCCCGGGCGTCAGGTTGAAGGCACGCGGGTCTTCGACAGGGACGTGGCCGCCAAGGTCATGTCCATGCTTGAAGAGGTGGTGCAGATGGACGGCACGGGAACCCAGGCCCGCATCGAGGGCGTGCGTGTGGCGGGAAAGACGGGGACCGCACAGAAGGCGAGCCCCACAGGCGGATACGGCGGGGAGTACGTGGCCTCGTTCGTCGCGGTCTTTCCGGCCGACAGGCCCCGCTACCTGGTCTACATGCTGGTTGACGAGCCTCAGGCCGGGCACTACGGCGGCGTGCTGGTCGCGCCGGAAGTGCGCAACGTCGGGGTGCAGCTCCTGACCTCCTCGGGCATGCTGACCGCCCCGGTGGAGGCCCCTCTCGCGGCGCAGGCCCCTGCCCCGCGGTTTGCGGCGCCGGTAGAGCGGCAGCAGGTCGCGGCGGCGGACGCCCAGATCATGCCCGACCTGCAGGGCGCCACCGTGCGGGAAGCCCTGGAGATCCTCGTGGGCCACGGCATTGTGCCCAGGATCAGCGGACAGGGTGTCGTCGTCGGGAAACAGAAACCGCTGCCGGGCGAAAAATGGCCGGCGGACAAGCAGTGCCAGCTCTGGCTGGCCCATCAACCGGGTTAGGACATGCAGTCATGAAACTCGAAGCCGTGTTGGACATGCTCAGAAGCGGAACCGGCCTGCGCACCCATTCGGGAAAAGTGCAGGCTGGCGATGTCTTTGTGGCACTCTCCGGCACGCGGGTCGACGGGGCCCGGTACATCGACGACGCCGTGACGCGCGGCGCACGCGTGGTGGTTCATGCACAGGGCGCGGACGTGACCCGGCGCGCGGGCGTAGAGTACCTGGCCGTGAGCGACCCGGCCCGGACCCTGGGCGTCCTGGCCCGTGCGGCCTGCGGCACCGAAGCCCGCCTGCCGCGCGTCGTCGGGATCACCGGGACCAACGGCAAGACCACCACGGCCCACCTCGTCCAGCACCTGCTGAGCGAAAACGGAATTTCAACGGGCCTCATCGGCACGGTGCGCTGCTCCTGGCCCGGGACGGACATCCCGGCCACCATGACCACGCCTGATTGCCTGAGCCTGCACGAAATGGTCGGCCGCATGGCCCGCGACGGCGTGGAGAGCCTGGTCATGGAGGTTTCCTCCCACGCACTGGATCAGGACCGCCTAGCGGGGCTGCCCGTGGAGGTTGGCGTTTTCACCAACCTGACCCAGGACCATCTGGATTACCACGGCGACATGGAGCGGTATTTTGCGGCCAAGGCGCGCCTTTTTCTGGGAGACGACCGCTGCGCCAAGGGCCTGGTCAACATGGACGATGCGTACGGGCGGCGTCTCAAGGCCGAGCGGCCGGACCTGCTCGGCGTCGGCATCGAATCCGGCGATGCCGATCTGCGGGCCGAGATCCTGTCCTTCGGCACCTGGGGAATGCGCCTGGCCATGACCCGCGGCGAAACTCGGTTTGAACTGAAGACCTCCCTGGTGGGACGGCACAACGCCAGCAACCTGCTTTCCGCCGCCGGAGCGGGCCTGCTTTTCGGCCTTGACGCCGCTGCGCTGCAATGCCTGGGCGATGCGCCCGGTGCTCCGGGGCGGCTTGAGAGGGTGCCCAACGCGCAGGGCCTCGATATCTTCGTGGACTACGCGCACACTCCGGACGCTCTGGAAAAGGTCTCCGTGGCCCTGAAGTCCATGGGCTTTGCGCGCCTCATCACGGTTTTCGGCTGCGGCGGGGACCGCGACGCCACCAAACGTCCCCTCATGGGCCGGGCCGTGGCCCGTCATGCCGACGTGGTGGTCATGACCTCGGACAATCCCCGGACCGAAGACCCCGAGTCCATCCTCGACCAGATCGAGCCGGGCCTGAACGGGGCGGCCAACGTGGTGCGCGAGGCGGACCGGCGCAAGGCCATCGGGCTGGCCATTGACGCCATGCGCCCGGGCGACGCGCTGCTCATCGCGGGCAAGGGGCACGAGGACTATCAGATCGTGGGCACGGAGAAACGCCACTTTTCGGATTTCGAGGCGGTACGGGAGCATCTGGCATGAACATGACCCTGCAGGACATCGCCGCGGCCATGGGCGCGAGCATCGACCAGGATCACGAGCGCGTGATCTCGCGGGTCAGCATCGACAGCCGCGCCGTGCAGCAGGGCGACGTCTTTTTCTGCATCGTCGGCCAGAAACTCGACGGGCACGAGTTTGCCCGCCAGGCCGTGGACAACGGCGCCTGCGCCGTGGTGTCCAGCGCCCCCCTCGATCTGCCGGTGCCCGTGCTCATGGTGCGGGACACGACCCTCGCCCTGGGCCGTCTGGCCCGGAACTGGAGGGAGCGTTCCAAGGCCAGGGTCATCGGGGTGAGCGGGTCGGCCGGAAAGACCACGGTCAAGGAGATGCTGGCCCAGGTCCTGTCCGCCCACGGTACGGCGGCCAAGAATTTTCGCAATCTGAACAACCAGATCGGCCTGCCCATGTCCATGCTCGAAATGTCCGGCACCGAGGATTTCTGGGTCCTGGAACTGGGCATCAGCCGCCCCGGGGACATGGACGAACTCGGATACATCCTGGCTCCGGACGCGGCCGTGCTGATCAACATCGGGGCCTGCCACCTGGAAGGGCTGGGGAGCCTCGAAGGTGTCGCCGCGCAGAAGAGCGTCCTGCTGGACCATGTCCGCGGCGACGGGTTCGCATGCGTCAGCGCCGACTATCCACTGCTGGCGCAGGAGTGTGCGAAGCGGCCGGTGCGCCTGGTCACATTTTCCGGGTGCGGGGCTGCGGCCGATTATACGTGCACGGGCCAGGAGAACACGCAGGAAGGCATCTGCTACACCCTGCGCGCCAGGGGCAAGGATGTGCGCCTGCTGGTCCCCGCCACGGTGCATGTCTCCGAGAACGTGGCCGCCGTCGCGGCCATGGCCATGGAACTCGGCGTGCCGGCGCGGACGGTTGAAGCCGGCCTGGCCGCCTTCAGCCCCGTGGCCCAGCGTTTCGTGCAGAACCGGGTGGGGGCGTGGCTCTTCATTGACGACACGTACAACGCCAATCCGGTGTCCATGGCCCGCTCCATCCGCGAGGCCGAGAGGCTGGCCCTGGGGCGGCGGCTGGTCCTGGTGCTGGGAGAGATGCGCGAGCTTGGCGAGGACAGCGGCCGCGCGCATCGGGAACTCGGCGAGCTGGTGGCGGGCACGGCTGCCACGCATTGTTTTTTTCACGGGCGCCATGGGGCCGAGGTGCAGTCGGGCCTGGCCGGATTTAAAGGCGTCTTCCAAACCATCGGCACGGCCGAAGAGCTGCTGCAGGTTTTGGGAGACCTGCGCGGCGAGGGCGGCGTGATGCTCTTCAAGGGCTCGCGCGGGTGCAGGATGGAGCAGTATTATTCATATATGGAGAGGGCCTGGGCGTGATTTACCACTTGCTGTACCCCTTAAGCGATCAGATCAGCATGCTGAACGTGTTCAGATACATCACGTTTCGCTCGATCTACGCCATGCTCACGGCGCTCATCCTGTCCATCATCATCGGGCCTCTGTGCATCCGCTGGTTGCGCCGGCTCAAGTTCGGACAATACATCAAGGAAGGCGGCCCGGACCATCAGGCCAAGAGCGGAACCCCGACAATGGGTGGTCTGCTCTTCGGCTTCTGCATGCTGCTGAGCGTGTTTCTGTGGGCGGATCTGACCAACAAGTACGTGTGGCTTACGGTGCTTGTTTTCGTGGGCTTCGGGGCCGTGGGATTCGCCGACGACTACATCAAGGTCGTGCGCAAGCATAACGACGGCCTGTCCCCGCGCGCCAAGCTGTTGGGCCAGCTCGTCATCAGCATCGGCGCGGTGTCCCTGCTGGTGTATTTTCCGGAGTATTCGGCCAGGCTGATGGTCCCGTTTTTCAAGAACGTGCATCCCGACCTGTCCTGGTTCTACGTGCCGTTCGGCGTCTTCGTCATGATCGGCGCCTCCAACGGCGTCAATCTCACGGACGGCCTCGACGGCCTGGCCATCGGTCCGGCCGTGGTTTCGGCCGGGTGCTTCGCCCTCTTCGTCTATGTGGCCGGGCACGTGAACATCGCAAGCTATCTGCAGGTGGCCTACATCCCCGGCGTCGGCGAGGTGACGGTGATCTGCGGGGCCATGGTCGGGGCCGGTCTCGGGTTCCTGTGGTTCAACGCCTTCCCGGCCCAGGTCTTCATGGGCGACGTCGGGAGCCTGAGCATCGGCGGGACCCTCGGGTTCATCGCCATCCTGTGCAAGCAGGAGCTGCTGCTGGTGGTCGTGGGCGGGCTCTTCGTGGTCGAGACCCTGTCGGTCATCCTGCAGGTCGGCTACTTCAAGGTCAGCGGCGGCAAGCGCATCTTCCGCATGGCGCCACTGCACCACCATTTCGAGAAGAAGGGCATGCACGAGTCGAAAATCATCATCCGTTTCTGGATCCTGTCGCTGCTGCTGGCGGTGATGGCCCTGGGAACGCTCAAACTGCGGTAGGGCGGCAATGCGCGAATTCATCCATGGCGAACAGCTTCGCGGGCACACGGCAGTGGTGCTCGGGGCCGGCACGTCCGGAGTCGCGGCGGCTCGCCTGCTGGTGCGGCTGGGCGCATCGGTGCGCCTGCTCGAGCGCAACGAGGCCGTGGCCGCGGCCGTGCCCGCAGACCAGGGATTCTCCGTCATCGGTGGAGAGCACAAGGCGGAGCATTTCCAGGGCGCGGATCTGGTCGTGATGAGCCCTGGCATCCCGCGCGCGAAAGTCGCGTCCCTGCTGCCTGCCGGCGCCCAGGTCGTGTCCGAGCTGGAATTGGCCAGCTGGTTCGTGTCCGAGCCCATCATCGCCGTGACCGGAACCAACGGCAAGACCACGACGACCACGCTCATCGGCCGCATCCTCGAACACAGCGGCCGCCGCGTCTTCACCGGCGGGAACATCGGGACCCCCCTGAGCGATTATGTGCTCGGGCAGGAACAGGCGGAAATTCTCGTGCTCGAAGTGTCGAGCTTCCAGCTCCAGAATTCGCCGTCCTTCCATCCGAACGTGGGCGTTCTGCTCAATTTTTCGGCCAACCACCTCGACTACCACGAGACCATGGAAGAGTACCTGCAGGCCAAGCTGACCATGTTCGCCCACATGGACGCCCGGGATCTGGCCGTGGTCCCCCTGTCCATGAAGGACGAGCTTGAGGGGCGCAATTTCACGCGCGCGAACCGCGTCTATTTCGTGGCCAGCCGGCGCTTTGAATGCCCCGGCCTGCCCGGCGAGCACAACCGTGAGAACATGGAAGCCGCTTTCCTGGCCTGCCGGCATTTCGGCCTGAGCGAGGACGAGGTCCGCAGCGGCATCGAGGGGTTCTCGTCCCTGCCGCACCGGCTGGAAGCCGTGGCCGAGCACCGGGACATCTTTTTCGTGGACGATTCCAAATCCACGACCGTCGATTCCATGATCGCGGCCCTCAAGAGCCAGGAGCGCCCCGTGCGCCTGCTGGCCGGAGGCGTGTTCAAGGGCGGGGACCTGGGAGCCGTGCTGCCGCATATCCGCGAGCGCGTCCGGGGCATCTATCTTTTCGGCAGGTCGCGGGAGATTTTCGAGGAAGCCTGGGCCGGTTGCGGCAAGGAGATCCACTGGGATCCGACACTGGAAGAGGCCCTCTTCCGCGCGGCCTCGGAGGCCCGGGGCGGCGAATGCGTGCTCCTGTCTCCGGCTACGGCCAGCTTCGACCTGTTCGACAACTACAAGGAGCGCGGCAAGGCGTTCCAGCGCGCGGTGCGCGAATGGGTGGAGGGCGCGGCATGAAGATCTCTCAGCGCGAAGCGGCCCGCCAGTTCATGAGCTACGACGTGATCCTTTTGGGTGCGGTCGTGTGCCTGGCGTCCCTGGGCCTCATCATGGTCCTGAGCGCAAGCGGGATCATGGCCGAGAAGGTCTATGGGGACAAATACGCGCTGTTCTGGAAGCAGGTCCTGTTCATGGTCGCCGGTTTCACCGTGCTGGTCATCGCGGCCCGTTCGAACATCGAATTCTTCTACCGCAACACCTACGTCTGGCTGCTTCTGGCTGCCGGCCTGCTGATCCTGACGGTGTTCTCACCGTTCTCGACAACGGCGGGCGGGGCCAGCCGCTGGCTGCGTCTCGGGCCATTTTCGGTCCAGCCCCTGGAAGCGGCGAAGATCGCGCTGGTCTTCTACCTGTCCTACTTTTTCGCCAACAAGCAGGAACTGGTCAAAACATTCAGCGTGGGCTTCCTGCCGCCCATCCTCATGACCGGCGCCCTGTGTTTCCTGCTCCTCTTGCAGCCGGATTTCGGCGGAGCGGTATTTCTGGCGGCGCTGCTCTTTCTCATGTGTCTCGTGGGCGGCACGCGGATCATCTTTCTGGGATCCGCCGCCATGCTCGCGCTGGTTTCCGGGGCGCTCCTGGTGGTCAACTCCCCGTACCGTTTCCGGCGCGTCTTCTCCTTCCTGGACCCGTTCAAGGATGCGCAGAACAGCGGGTACCAGCTGGTGCAGTCCCTTTACGGGCTGGGCTCGGGCGGCTGGTTCGGCCAGGGGCTCGGCGAGGGCAAGCAGAAGCTCTTCTTCCTGCCTGAGGCCCACAACGATTTCATCATGTCCGTCATCGGGGAGGAGCTGGGGTTCGTGGGCATTTCCCTGGTCGTCATTCTCATCGGCGTGGTGCTGTGGCGCACGATCATGATCAGCATCCGCCAGGAATCCATGCACGACCGCATCACGGCCTTCGGCATGGGCTCCATCGTCGTCATCGGCGGCATCCTGAACATGGGCGTGGTCATGGGCGCCATCCCGCCCAAGGGCGTTCCCATGCCGTTCATCAGCTACGGCGGAAGCCATCTGGTGTCGGGGTTTTTCTGTGCGGGCGTGCTTCTCAATCTTTCGCGGAAGGTGCGGGCATGAAGCGGCTCATTCTGACCACAGGCGGCACCGGGGGCCACATTTTTCCGGCTCTGGCCGTGGCGGAATCCGTGCGCGAGATGGCGCCGGACTGCCGGATGCTCTTCGTGGGTGGCCAGCGCGGTCCCGAAGGGGAGTGGGTGCGCCGGACCGGGATCGATTTCGTGTCATTGCCCGCCCAGGGCGTCGTCGGCCGCGGCCTGAAGAGTGTGGCCACGGCGTGGTGGCTGGGACGCAGCCTTTTCCAGTCCTGGCGGCTGCTGCGGTCTTTCCGGCCGGATGTCGTGCTCGGATTGGGCGGATACGCCGGGTTTTCCTGCACCATGGCCGCGACGCTGATGGGCATACCGGCGGCCATCCACGAGCAGAACAGCGTGCCCGGGGTGACCAACCGGGTGCTGGCCAAGCGGGTGAACAAGGTTCTGGTCAGCTTCAAAGGCATGGATGCGCCGGCCTTTTCAACGCCCGCCGCAGTGCTGACGGGCAACCCGGTCCGTGCGGAAATCCGCCGGCTGCGCGACGAGCCGAGAGTGCTCGGACGCAACATTCTCATCGTCGGCGGGAGCCAGGGGGCGTCGGCCCTGAACCGTTTCGTGCTGCGCGAGCTCGACGGGCTGAAACATCTGGGTCTGGGCATCTGGCACCAGACCGGCAAGGATGAATTTGAGGCCGTGCGGGCCGTCTATGCGGAGAAATACCCCCAGGCGCGCGTGGAACCGTTCATTACCGACATGCACGAAGCCTACAGGTTCGCCGACCTGGTCATCTGCCGGGCCGGGGCCACGACCATCGCGGAGCTGACGGCCGCGGGCAAGCCCAGCATTCTGGTGCCGTTCCCGTACGCGACCCACGACCATCAGCTGAACAACGCCCGATCCCTGGAAAAGGCAGGGGCGGCTCTCATGTTCCAGCAGCGGCAGCTGGACGAACTGAATCTTTCCGCGGCGCTGGGCGATCTCTTCCAGATGCCGGAAACCCTGGCCCGCATGGCCCGCGCCGCGCGCGACATGGGTATCCCCGACGCCGGGGAGCGGGTCGTGGCCGAGCTGCTGACCCTGGCGAAAACCCAAGCGGGGCGCGGACAAAGGTGAGCATGAAATCGAAGATCAAGAGAATACACATGGTGGGCATCGGCGGCGCAGGCATGAGCGGCATCGCCGAGGTGCTCCTGACCCTGGGCTACGAGGTCTCTGGTTCCGATCTGGTCAAAGGGGCGGTGGCCTTGCGGCTCGAATCCCTGGGCGCCAAGGTCCACGCCGGCCACGCCCGGGAGAACGTGCAGGACGCCCAGGTAGTGGTCCGCTCCACGGCCGTGCGCGACGACAACCCCGAGCTGGTCGAGGCCCGCGCCAAGGGCGTGCCCATCATCCCGCGGGCCGAGATGCTGGCCGAGCTCATGCGCCTCAAGGTCGGCGTGGCCGTGGCCGGCACACACGGCAAGACCACGACCACGTCGCTTCTGGCCACCATTTTCATGGAAGCCGGGCTCGACCCCACGGTCATCATCGGCGGCCGGCTCAACGCCTACGGGTCCAACGCCATGCTGGGCCAGGGGCGCTATCTCATCGCCGAGGCCGACGAGTCCGACGGGTCGTTCCTGTGCCTGCTGCCGCGTATGTCCATTGTTACCAATATCGACGCGGATCATCTCGATTTCTACAAGGATCTTGACGAAATTCGTGACAGTTTCGTCAATTTCATGAACAGCGTCCCCTTTTACGGCCTGAACGTCGTCTGCGGCGACGACCCCGGCGTGCAGTCCGTCCTGGCGCGGGTGCGGCGCCCGGTTCTGACCTACGGCTTCGGCGAGGGCAACACGCTCCGGGCCGAGATCATCACCTGCGAGGCGGGCTCGCGTTTCCGCGTCTACAACCGAGGCGATCTCTGGGGCGAAGTGTCCCTGACCCATCCCGGACGGCACAACGTGCTCAACGCCCTGGCCGCCATCGGCGTGGCCATGGAGGCCGGGGTGCCCAAAAAGGACATCATTCACGGCCTGGGCGCCTTCGCGGGCGTAGGACGGCGTTTCGAGCACAAGGGAACACGCAACGGCGTGCTCGTGGTCGACGACTATGGCCACCATCCCACGGAGATCGCGGCCACCCTGGAGACCGCGCGCCTGTGCTACCCGAACAAGCGCCTGGTGGTGGCCTTCCAGCCGCACCGCTTCACGCGCACCCAGGCCTTGTTCGGCGAGTTTTCCAAGGTTTTCGAGGGCGTGGACCAACTCCTGCTCACGGAGATCTACCCGGCCAGCGAATCGCCAATCCCAGGCGTGAGCGGACAGAGTCTGGCCCAGGCCATCCGGCAGGTGACGAGCACCCCGGTGCGTTTTTTCGAGGACTTCGCGGCCATGCAGGCCTCCCTGGGCGAAATCCTGCATGAAGGCGACCTTTTTCTGACCCTGGGCGCGGGCAGCATCTGGACCGTCGGTCAGAACTATCTGGACGGCAAGGAATAGGTATCGTGAGCACGGCAGTATTGGGCAAAAAGGTACGCAGAAACGTACCCCGCAAGGTCGACCGCCGCAAACCCGTGAAAACGGGCGAGGTGGTTGGCGGGGTCGTCCTGGGCCTGGGCCGGACCGTGTTCACACTGACGCAGTGGATCCTCGGCATAGGCCTGTTGCTGGCGGTAAGCTTCGCCATCCTGCTGGCCTACCGCTGGGTCACCGCCCACGAGTTCTTCGCGCTGGCCAACCTGAGCATCGAGGGCGGCAAGCGTCTGAGCGCCGAGGAGATCGCGGCCATGGGCGGCGTGGGCGAGGGCGATAACGTGCTTGGCATCAATATCGCCGATGTGCAGCGACGCATCGCGGCCAGCGAGTGGGTGGAAAGCGTGTCCGTGACGCGTATCCTCCCCGACGGGCTGACCATCGAGATCAGGGAGCGCGAGCCCGCCTTCCTGACGCGCCGCGACGAGCAGCTCTACTACGCAGATATCAACGGCCAGCCCATTGCGGCCGTCGGCGTGGACAAGTTCATTTCTCTGCCGCTTCTGGAGAAGGAAGACGGCGTGGCGGTGGGGCCGGGAGTCCGCCAACTGCTCGAAGAGGTTTCGCGCAACGCCCTGCCTTTCGGCATGAGCCAGATCGCCTGGCTGCGGCAGGACAGCGCCGAGCAGTTCAGTCTTTTTTTGGAGAAACCAAGGGTTCTCGTGCAATTGGATGGGACGGATCTGCGTGCCACCTTGGCATGCCTGGTCAAGCTCTGGGCCGACCTGGAAGGCCGGGGCGAACTGGACCGCGCGGCTCTGATGTTCGTCACGCCCGAGCGGGCCTGGGTCAGGCTGAACGTGGATCAAACACTCTAGGGAATGCATGCCGGCGGTTCGCCGGGAGACGAGGGAAAGTATGGCCAAGTCTGAATTGATTGTCGGTCTGGACATCGGAACGACCAAGATATGCACCGTCGTGGGCGAGGTGGGCACAGACGGGATCGTGGACATCATCGGCATCGGGACCAGCCCGTCCACAGGCCTGCGCAAGGGTGTGGTGGTCAACATCGAGCAGACCGTACAGTCCATCAAGAAAGCCCTGGAAGAGGCCGAACTCATGGCCGGCTGCGAGATCCGCGCCGTCTATGCCGGCATCGCCGGCAGCCACATCAAGGGTTTCAACAGCCATGGCGTCATCGCGGTCAAGGGAGGCGAAGTGACGGCCCGGGACATCGAGCGGGTCATCGACGCGGCCAAGGCAGTGGCCATTCCCCTGGACCGCGAGGTCATCCACATCCTGCCCCAGGAGTACATCGTCGACGACCAGTCGGGCATCGCCGACCCCCTGGGCATGGCGGGCGTGCGGCTGGAGGTCAAGGTGCACATCGTGACCGGCGCCGTGACCAGCGCCCAGAACATCGTCAAGTCCTGCCACAAGTCGGGCCTCGACGTTGAGGACATCGTGCTGGAGGCCTTCGCTTCCTCCAAGGCCGTGCTCACGGACGAAGAGCGCGAGATCGGCGTGGCCCTGGTGGACATCGGCGGCGGCACCTCTGACATCGCCATATTTCACGGCAATTCCATCAAGCACACGGGCGTCATCGCCCTGGGCGGGACCAACCTGACCAACGACATCGCCTTCGGCCTGCGCACCCCGACCCAGGCGGCGGAGAAGATCAAGATCAAGTACGGGTGCGCCCTGGCCGAACTGGTCAGGAAAGACGAAATCATCGAAGTCCCGAGCGTGGGAGGGCGCGAGCCGCGCAAGCTCACCAGGCAGGTCCTGGCCGAGATCTGCGAGCCGCGCATGGAGGAACTCCTGGCGCTGGTGGACCAGGAGCTGATCCGTTCGGGATACAAGAAGCTGATTGGCGCGGGCGTGGTGCTGACAGGCGGCGCCTCGCGCATCGAAGGGATACAGGAACTGGCGGAGCAGGTCTTCAACCTGCCGACCAGAACGGGCTCTCCTGCCGGAGTGGGCGGGCTCAAGGACGTGGTGGACAGCCCCATGTACGCGACTGCGGTCGGGCTGCTCCTGTACGGCGCGGAAAAGCACGGACGGGACAGCAAGATCAGGATTCGCGACAAGAACATCTTCCACTCCATTCTGGCGCGGATGAAGAAATGGTTCGCGGACATCAGCTAGAGAAGACGGGAAAGGGAAAATCGGAGACAGGGAACAACGTCAACGTTTAGGGGGAAGTATGGATTTCCTGGAAATCGAACGCGAAGACAATGCTTTGATCAAGGTCATCGGAGTGGGCGGAGGCGGCGGTAACGCGGTCAACAACATGATCAAAGCCGCCATGCAGGGAGTGACCTTCATCGCGGCCAACACGGACATGCAGGCCTTGAAGCATTCCAAGGCGGAGTACAAGATTCAGCTTGGCGACAAACTGACCAAGGGCCTGGGCGCCGGCGCCAACCCGGACATGGGGCGCGACGCCGCCCTGGAGAGCCAGAGCCAGATTCGCGACGTCCTGGGCGACTGCGACATGGTTTTCGTCACCGCCGGCATGGGCGGCGGCACGGGCACCGGCGCGGCCCCGGTCATCGCGCAGGTGGCCAAGGACATGGGGGCCCTGACCGTGGCCGTCGTGACCAAGCCGTTCTTTTTCGAAGGCAAGCGCCGCCAGCAGCAGGCCGAACGCGGGATCAAGGAGCTGCGCGAAATCGTCGACAGCATCATCACCATCCCCAACGACCGTCTGCTGACGCTGGCTTCCAAGAAGGCCTCCTTCGTCGACATGCTGGGCAAGGCCGACGAGGTTCTTTTTCACGCCGTGAAGGGCATTTCCGACCTGATCATGGTGCCCGGCCTCATCAACCTCGACTTTGCCGACGTCAAGGCGGTCATGGAAGAGATGGGCCTGGCCATGATGGGCACCGGCATCGCGTCCGGCGACGGCAGGGCCCGCGAAGCCGCCCTGAAGGCCATCACCAGCCCGCTGCTGGAAGACGTGACCATCGACGGCGCCCGCGGCGTGCTCATGAACATCACCTGCGGACCTGATCTGACCATCGAAGAGGTCAGCGAGGCCGCCAGCATCGTGCACGAAGCAGCCCACGAGGACGCCAAGATCTACTTCGGCACGGTCTTCGACATGGACTGCGTGGACGAAATGCGCATCACCGTCATCGCCACCGGCATCCAGGACGGCAATGTGCCCGTGGAGAAGGGCAGCAAGGTCACGGCCTTCAACCCCGGTTCCGGTGCGGGCAGGCAGGCGGCCGAGAGCGAAGGCGCGTTCATCCGTCCGCGCACGCGCAAGATCACGGTCAACGAAACGGCCGACCTGAGCGTCCCTGCGTATATCCGCGCGGCCAAGAGCCAGCCGGGCGAGGAACGCCGGCACGAGCCGCGCAAATGCGTGAACGGGGCCGACGACGCGGAATTCCTGTTCGAGGAGGAGGAGTTCGAAATTCCTTCTTTCATCCGCATGCAGGCGGACTAGGGTTCTTCCAGCCCCGTGCCGCCTGCACACCTGGAGGGAGACATGTCCGAGCTCTATTGCGGCCGTGCGGCCCCGCCGTTGAAGGATTGGGGAGGGCGGCTGCCCGTTGCCCTGGTTTTTCCGGAGGCTGCGGAACACGGACTCTCCACCCTGGGTTGGCAGGTGGTGTACCGGTTGCTCGCTGCAAACGAGCAACTGGCCGTTGAACGTTTTTTCTGGGATCCCACTTCCCCGAGGCCCAGGTCCGTTGACTCCGGACGCGACCTGGGCCTCTTCCCCCTTATTCTCTACAGCCTGAATTTCGAGGGCGACTTTCCCATCGCCCTGAAACTTCTGGACGACGCCGGCATCACCGTCCGGGCTGCGGACAGGCCGTCCTGGCCCTTGGTGCTGGCCGGCGGACCCGTGGCTTTTCTGAACCCCTTTCCCGTAATGCCCGCTCTCGACGGAATCTTTGTCGGCGAGGCCGAAGCCGGCCTGGCCGCTGTCATGGAAGGCATCGCCCGCACCTGGATCGGCGGGGGCGGAAAAGGCGAAGCCCTCGACACCATCTCGAAGCTGCCCGGAGTGCTCGTCCCGGGTAAAAGCCCCGAGCCAGTCCGCAGGGCCGTGAGTGCCGGCGGATCAGGCGTTCTGGCCAATCCCGCATTTTCCTGCTTCGTCAGTTCGCAGGCGCAGTTCCGGGACATGCTCCTCCTGGAGGTCAACCGCGGCTGCCCCTACGGCTGCCGCTTCTGTGCGGCCGGCAGCATCTACAAACCACCTCGCCACGCCGAAATGGAAGCTCTGCAGGACATCGTGGCCCGGTGTGAACCGCACAAGGTCGGCCTGGTCGGAACGGCCCTGACGGACTGGCCGGACCTGTTGCCATTTTTGCGTTGGCTTGCGGAACGCAAGGTCAAGTTTTCCCTGTCGTCCCTGCGCGCCGACGGACTCACGGACGAATTGCTGGGATTCTTGCGGCACACCGGCACCCGCTCCGTGACCCTGGCCCTGGAAGGGGCGAGCCGACGGCTGCGCAAGGCCATGAACAAGCGCTTTTCCGAGGAGGCCTTTCTGGAAGCCGTGTCCCGAATCAGCCGCCTGCAGTTCGGGACCCTGAAACTCTACATGATCACCGGCTGGCCGGACGAGAGCGAAGAGGACTGGGCGGAGTTCGAGGAGTTCATGGCCTGCATCGACGCGGCGCGCAAGGCCGGACAGGGCAACCGCAAAAAGGGCGTGGAGCTCGTTTCCCTTTCGGTCAGCTGCCTCGTGCCCAAGGCGTGGACGCCCCTGCAGTGGGCCGACGTCCCGGATGAAGGCCGGCTCAAGGCGGCCATGCGCCGCTTCAAGTCCATAGTGGGCCGCTACAAGGGCATGCGTTTCGCGGGGGAGAATCCGGGCCAGGCCAGGGTGCAGATGTTCCTGGCCAGGGGAGGGGAGGAGATTTTTCCCTGTCTGGAGCGGGCGGCGGAGGTTGGCCTCCCGTCAGCCATGCGGGAATGGGATGCGCTGGTGCATGATGTCCTGCACCGCCACGCCGACCGTGACACGGTTTTTCCTTGGGACCGTCTGGATATCGGGGTGTCGAGGAAATTTCTTTATTCGGAATGGGTCAAATACCGGCGGGGGCTGGTCACGCCGCCCTGCCCGGAAGATGGTTGCGAAGCCTGCCGGCTGTGCGGGATGGACGAGTTCCTTTCATTGCCTGACGGGGGTTAGCGCCAGGCAGTGGTCCTTGTAGAAGACGCAGTTGCGGCCGTTGCGCTTGGCCTGGTAGAGGGCCTGGTCTGCGGAGAAGAGGCCTGAATCGATGTGCAGGTCGGTCTGCGGGCTGAAGGTCGAGATGCCGATGCTCAGGGTGATCCTGTCCGAAAGGGGGGAACCGGGGTAGGGAATTTCGGCCTTGTAGATGGCGTCCTGAATCTTCTGCGCCACGCGCTCCGCTCCGGCCCTGTTGGTGCTCGGCAGAACCACGACAAATTCCTCTCCGCCGAATCTGGCCACGAAATCCTCCGGCCGTTTCAAGGCGGAACTCACCGTCTGGGCAACTATGCGAAGGGCCTTGTCGCCAGCCTGATGGCCGAACCGGTCGTTGAACCCCTTGAAGAAGTCGATATCGATCATGAGCACCGAAATCTGGTGGTTGCTGCGTTTGCAGCGGCTCTTCTCGGCCGCGAGCACTTCCTTGAACTTGCGCCTGTTGGGGACCTCGGTCAGCGGGTCCTGCATGACGAGATTTTCGAGCATCTCCTTGCGGATGCGCGTGGTCTGCACGCGGGCGAAGAGTCGCGACGCGACGAGTAACGCCAGGATGAGCAGCAGTGCGTAGCCTGCCTTGGCCCAGGCGGTCATCCACCAGGGGGCGCGGATGGTTATGCCCATGGAGGTGATGGCGTCGCCGTCGAGGCCGTCCTTGACATGGAGAACGTAGCGTCCGGGCTCGAGGTGAGCGTAGCTGACTGAGGTTTGCAGGCCCGAGTCGTTCCAGGATGAGTCCACCCCTTCGAGCAGGTAGAAATATCGGGGGAGATGCAGGGCCTTGGCTTCGGGGACCGAGAACGTGAATGTCAGGTAGTTCTGGAGGTACCCGAGTTCGAGGTTGTCGGCCATTCGTCCCAGGGGAGAGGCTGGCAGCGGCTTGCCGAATACGCGGATCTCGGAAATCTTGGGGGGCGTGCTTGGATCCGTGAACAGCCGGTCCGAATCGATGAGCAGCAGCCCGTCAGTATATCCGTAAACCATGGCATGCTCTGACAGGGGTGCCGGGGAGGCGGAGATGCTGGCCGAGGGATGGCTGGCCCCAAGGAGTTTTTCTTCGGCCTTTGATGATCCGCGAGGAACGCAGAATATTTTTTCCTGGGTGTGGAGCCAGACATTGCCGTTGTCGTCGGGCCAGAAGGAGAGGGCGTTCGGGATGCGCTCCTGGCCAGCCGTGAGGATGGGGGCAAGGGCGCCCGATCTGAGGTCGAAGCGGAATACGCTCTGCGTTGTCCCGATCCACATGGTTTCCGGATGTTCGACCATGATGGTCCTGACGGTGGCGTTGTCGGCCCATGCGCCGACGGGGACATCAAGGGGGTTTTGTGTTTCCGTGCGGGTATCAATCCTGGTGATGTTTGCGCCATGCGCCACCCACAGGATGTCCCCGGCTTGCGCCAGATGGGTGATGGCGCCGGTGCCAGTCGGGTGCATTTGAAGGCGGGGTGCGGCCTCGCCCGGAGTCCAGGAATAGAGCCGGTATTTCGAGGCGAACCAGATATTGCCGTCCGGCATGGGCGAGATGTATTCGACGTCCTTGTCTGTGAAAATGGTGTCCGGGTTGGAGACGACCTGGACGCGTTCCACGTTCTGTTCAGCATCGATGCGCAGGATGGCGTTGTTCAGGCCGCACACCAGGGAATTGTCGCCGGTCCAGGCCATGGACTTGATGTTGTCGCCTTTGAAAAACGGTGTGGCCTCAAGCCGGGGTGAGAGAAAGAGCCGGCTGGCCGTGACCGGAGCGGTACGGTAAATGCCACCGGATTTCGGAGCAATATATATGCGGGAGTCCGGAGCGCTCACGAGGCTGAGGATGCTGGAAAATGGCCTGTCGTTTTTCGAGGCGGATGAGGTCAGTTCGACGATGCGGGCGCCGGAGTACGGGGCGTAGTGCAACACGCCCATGTTGATGGTTCCTATCCACATCGTGCGGGAAGACGTCTCCATGATGGAGACGATGTAGTCGGGAATGCGGAGTGTCGGATCGTTGAAGATGAGTGGATGCCGAAAAAAACGGGCCTCCTGATGCGCATAGCGGAACAAGCCAGAGTTGGTGCATATCCACACATCGCCTTGGACGTCAGTGTACAGGTCGAAGAAGAGTTTTGCGTTGATTTCTGGTGCGGGGATCAGTGCGGTGTGCGAGACAGATGCAGGCAGGGTCCACAACCTGTTCGATTTGTTCGAATTCACGCATGCCCACAGATTGCCGCTGCCGTCAAAGGTGATGCTTTTTGCGGAATAGGCGTCCCCCGTTGAGAGCGGGACGAATGTGGCGGGTTTCTGATTTCCGGTCAGGCGGTAGATCCCCAAGTCTGTCGCCACCCACATGTTCCGGTTGGCGTCTTCGGCGATGTCGAGGATGGAGTTCTTTGCCTGCGACGCCTGATCAAGAACATCCACCCGCTCGAATCTGCCGAAGGACGGTTCGTAGCGATGCAAACCGATGTGCGATTCGTTCTCCCGTTCTCCTGCTCTCGAGTCCCCGTTCGCGGTTCCCACCCATAGCGTGCCCCGTTTGTCCTCGTAAATGCAGTGCACGGTGTTCGAGAGCAGACCGTCGTCATCGCCGGCATGATGCCAGCGATAGTTATGCGTCTTGAGTTCATAGGCCAGCACCCCGGAGTTGGTTGCCACCCAGAGGACGTCGTCGGAGTCGATGTGGATGTCGTGAATCCTGGTCCCGCGCAGGACGTCTTCCAGGACGGGGCGGACGATATTGCCGTCATACACGTTCAGTCCGCGCAGGGATGCGAGCCAGATGTATCCGTCGGAGTCCTGGGCGGAAGCGAAGACGGCGTTATGGCTGGCCCGTTTCGGGGAGACGTCGACCTGCCGGACATCAAGGGGGATGTCTTCGAATGCCGCCGCCTGACAGGGGCGGACCAGCAAAAGAAGGGCAAAAATCAGAATGCGCATATTACTATTGATATTTTGTATGACATTGCCCACAATACGTACTTTGTTTCTTACATGCACCAAGAGTGCGTAGGTGTCGAGGGGCCAAGCCCTGGCTGGTGATGCCCGAAAGAGGATAATGTGCGCAATGTATTTCTTTGCGTTCTTTTTTACGCAATATTCTTAGCCCCATGGGGGATGGGCACGGCCTGTGGAGAAGGGGCTGCCCCGTCCTCTGTGGCCGCTTCATCTCCAGTTCCTCAATCGGACCCGGGGCCGGCCGCGGGCAACGATACGGCACCGGGCGGGGCGCCTTCCGCAAGCGGTCAGGCGGATCCGGTGTACCGTCTCGACGCCGTGAAGGTTGTGGCCGAGCGGATTGAGGCCGGCAGGACGACCATCGAAGGCCAGGAGTTGCAATCCATGCCTTCACGCACCGATTCTGTCACCGAGGCCCTCAAGGTTGTGCCCAGTGTGCAGTTTTCCAACGAGCAAACCTCCTCCCTCACGGCCGGGGAGATCAGCCCTCCCCGCGTCTCCATTGCCGGCGCCAAGCCCTACGAGAACAATTTCCTCATAGACGGCACCAGCGTGAGCAACACCTTGAACCCGAACGGCCTGGGCACCGACGGGGATTCCGTCTCGCCCAGCCAATTGGACGTGAACGGCGCCGATCAGACCATCTTCTACGACACGACCCTGGTGGAGAGCGTCACCGTGTACACCAGCAACGTGCCGGCCAGGTACGGCGCCTTTGTCGGCGGCGTGGTCGATGCCGAACTCAAGGACCCGCGCACGGACAGGTGGCACGGAGTGCTGTACGGCAGGCACACCCGCAGCGAGTGGTTCGACCTGCGCGGGGTGGACGAGGATTCGGATTCATCGGACAACCAGCCCCGGTTTGACTCCTACGCCTTGCAGGGCGGGGTTGACGGCCCCCTGAGCGACAATGCCGCCATCCTGCTGTCGGCATCGAAACGGTGGTCCGTCATCCCGTTGCTGCTGGAGGAGAACGACGGGTCCGTCAGCGACAAGGATCAATACCGCTCCAACGAGAACTTTTTCGCCAAGCTGCTTTTGACCCCCAGCAGTGATCTGGAATTGCGATTTGACGCGACCTACGCGCCCTATGTCGAAGAGCGCTGGCGTCCCAACTGGCCGGACAGCGAATGGGATCTGGAGAACGAAGCCTGGCGGCTGGCGGGGGAAGCCATCTTCAACGCCGGGTGGGGCAAGCTCACGGGCAAGGCCGTGTATTCGCAGAACGGGTACAGCCGTGATTCTGCCTCCAATCTCCGTCAAACGGTCAGCGGCAGCGGTCTGCCCGAGTCCGAGCTGCTCTCCAGGGGCGGGCTTGGAGACGCCATTACGGAGAATCGCGGCATCGACCTCAGCCTTGACCTCGATTTCAAGGAATTCCAGATCGGGGCCCTGGCCTGGCGCATATCCACCGGGCTCGACCTGAGCAACGTCACCACGGATATGTGGAACGAGGATGCCAGGATCGAAATCCTTTCTGTGCCGTCCAACGGAAAATGGATCCAGACAGACACGGACTATCTGGAATACGACCAGTCCAAGACGCTCAACACGTTTGGGTGGTATGGGCAGAGCGAGATGCGGTGGGGGCGGTTTACCCTGACCCCCGGCCTGCGCCTCGATCATGAGGATTTTTCCGGGAATACGGACCTAGCCCATCGCCTGAAGGCCGAGCTGGACACCATGGGCGACGGCGCCCTCCGGCTGGTGGCCGGTGTCAACCGGTATTACGGAGGCCAGTTGCGGGCCTACGCCTTTGACAGATGGCGCCCGTCTTTCACCCGTCAGGAACGCTGGAACGGCACGGTGCGCTACTCGGTCGGGACGGATCGCAGCTATCTGGCCAAGGGGCTGGATACGCCGTACTCCGACGAACTCATGGGCGGGATCCTGGGCGAGGTTGCGGGACTCGAGTACGGAGTCGAACTGGTGCACCGCGACTACCGCGACCAGATCATCAGCAAATCCGTCGAAGACGACGTGTATGCCCTGACCAATGACGGGGAGAGTTCCTACGACGGCATCACCCTGACCCTCTCGCGTTCGGTCGAGACGGAGCGTTTCGGCACGCATACCTTTTCCTTCGGGGCGACGCAGTCCAGGACCAGGACATTCAACGGGGCCTTTTCCAGCGATATAGACGTGTTCGATGTCAGCAACGGTTACGAGTATGGTTACGACCAGGTCTATTACAACGGGGAGCTCATCGACCGCAGCGACATGCCTGCAGACGACTACAATGCCCCCCTGGTGCTGACCTTTTCGTGGCAGGGGAATTTCTGGGAGGACAGATTCCGCGTCAACTGCGTGTCCCGGTGGAGGGATTCGACCACGGGTCTCAAGCCCGATGCGCGCACTGCCGACGAAACACCCTACGGCACCACGGCGACCCGCCCCACCACGGAGAGCGCCGAATGGCTCGATGCCGAGGGGCGTTATCACAACGCCTATGCCGAAGGCGTGATCTCGGGCGGCCTGGTCACGGATGTGTCCTTCGAGCTGGACGCCGTGAAGGAAGAGATGTTCACCTTGAGCCT
>CALMTS010000114.1 GCA_937872685.1 uncultured Desulfomicrobium sp. | reverse complement strand
CGAAAGGGGGGAGATGACCCGTTCCGGCTCGACAACGGCCGCAGGGGCGCAGACGACCAACTTCGGATCGACGGACGCGACGGGCGGACGGACGGACGCATTCGCGACGACGGCAGAGTCCATGACCGTTCCAGCGGCAGCCGATCCGGAGACGACCGGCACCGGGACGACCGCAGCAGGGACTTCGACCGCAGACACGGCGATTACCCGGTGCAGGACAGGCACGACAGCCATGGCACGTACCGGTATCCGGGCTACGACGACGGGCGCCGCCACGATTCCGGGCGTCATGACCGGTACGACGGCAGACACTACACCGTCAGGCGCGTGGTGCACCACATTCCCAGTCACCATGCCGTCATTCTGCACGGCCGGGACAGGTACCATTATTATTCAGGGAGATTCTACCGCCCGTGGAACTCGGGCTTCATTCTGGTGCGCCCGCCGGTCGGGCTCGTGGTCTTCAGCCTGCCCTTCGGCAGCCGCATGGTGGTTTCCGCAGGCATCACCTATCATGTCTTCGGGGATGTCTACTACCGCAGGGTCCTGACGGGCTACGAAGTGGTGGAGCCCGTCCGCGCTCCGGGCAGGGACTGGCCGGCACGGGTATCCGTCGTCACGGACCTGCTGAACATCCGCTACGGGCCCGACGAAAGCGAGGAGGTCATCGCCCAGGCGGACCGGTATACCATCCTCAACGTCCTGGGCAGCGCGCCCGGGTGGCTGTACGTGGAAATCGACGGCGAGGATGTGCGCGGATGGGTTATGGAACGCTACGTCTCAAGCGACCTGGGACGCGGCTGAGCCCCTCCCGGCCAGTTCCGGCAAGGCGCAAGGGCTGTTTGAAAAGAGGCGAGCGAGCTCACGCCCCCTTCAAACAGCCCGCAGCAGTGCCGCCGCAAATGCTCAGGGGCGGCTTCGCCCCAGACGGCGCATGAGCTCCAAGGCCATGGCGTGCCGGTTGAACGGGGGGATGATGTACACCCCGGCAAAATGCGGCCAGGCGTATTCAAGCAGTTCCCACGCGATATCGATGCCCTCCTGCTGCCCGTTGTCCCCGGCCCGGGCCATGCGGTCCCGGGTTTCGACCGGGATTTCGATGCCCGGAAACTCGTTGTGCAGGAACTCGGCGTTGCGGTGGCTTGCCAGGGGCATGATGCCGAGCACGATGGGCGCCTTCACGTGCGCCGTTGCGGCCAGAATCTCGTCCACCCTGGCCCGGGAGTACACGGGCTGGGTCAGGAAATGGGTCGCCCCGGCCGCTATCTTCTTTTCCATGCGCCCGACCTGCAGGGCCATGTTGCGGGTGTTGGGGTTGAAGGCCCCGCCGATACAGAAATTGACGGGCAGGCGCATGGCGTCCCCGTAGTGGTTCCGGCCCTGGTTGAAGCCGGCCAGCAGGGACATGAGCTCCATGGAGCGCAGGTCGTAGACGCCCGAGACCCGCTCGGCGCTTCCGGCCGACGGCGGGTCGCCGGTCACGGCCAGGACGTTGTGCAGGCCCGACGCGGCCAGGCCCATGATGGTCGACTGCATGCCCACCAGGTTGCGGTCCCGGCCCGTGAGGTGCACCACCACCTCCGCGCCGGTCCTGGCCCGGACCATGCCCGCCAGTACGATGTTCGACAGGCGCGGCACGGCCAGGGGGTTTTCGGCGATGGTGATGGCGTCCACCCCGGCCGCGGCCAGGGCCTGGGCCGCCGCCAAGACCGGCTCCACGTCCAGGTGCTTGGGCGGATCGAGTTCCACGAGGACGACCTTCCCTTCTTCCAGCCGCCGGGCCAGCCGGGTCGGGGCGGCGGTCCGGGACTCCTGTTCCTGCGGGGCCGACGCGACGACATGGACCACGGACGAACCCGCGTCCAGGGCCCTGACCAGGGCCGCGATGTGCTCCGGGCCGGTGCCGCAGCAGCCGCCCAGGAGACGGGCGCCGTGGGACGCGCAGGCCGCGGTCTGGCGCGCGAAATACTCCGGCGACGAGGCGTACATGAGCCGGTCGCCGGCGGCCTCGGGGAAACCGGCATTGGGCAGCACCGAGAGGGGCGCGCCCACGGGGCCCAGGCCCTGCACCACCTCCAGGGCGTTCTTCGGGCCGATGCCGCAGTTGAGCCCGACCATGTCGGCCCCGGCCGCGATGAGCGCCTCGAAGCACTCCCGGGCCGAACGGCCGGAATGGGTCCGGCCGCGCTGGGTAAAGACCATCTGCGCGGCCACGGGCACGTCCACGCTGCCCTTCACCCCGCGCAGCGCCGCCAGAAGCAGGGTGAGGCTCGCGAAGGTCTCGAGCATGATGAAATCCGCCCCGCCTTCCACCAACGCCCGGGCCTGCTCGGCGAAAATGCCCTCCACCTCCGCCGGCTCGACGACATCCTCCCCCATGCGCCCCAGCGGCCCCATGGCCCCGGCCACCCAGCGCCCGTCGCCCGCCTCGGCCCGGGCCAGTTCGGCCCCGCGCACGTTGATTTCCCGCATCCTGTGGGCCAGGTCGAAGCGGCCGAGCTTGACCCTGTTGGCGCCGAAGGTGTTGGTCTCGACGACCTCGGCCCCGGCCGCCGCATAGGCCTGGTGAATGGAACGGACCAGGGCCGGATCCGTCAGGTTCAGGGCGTCGTAACAGGACGCGCTGTCCACGCCGCGTTCGAAAAGCAGGGACCCCATGGCGCCGTCGGCCACGACCACGCGTTCACGCAGGGCTTCCAGAATGTTCCGTCTCACCGCGCGTCCTCCAGACAAGCCATGCCCACCCTGTGCAGGTCCTGCACGTCCCGCTGCACGGTGCGGGCGTAACGCACCTCGGGGTAGCCGAACATGATGACGTACATGGAGCGGTGGTCATCGGGGATGCCGAGCCTGCGCCCCATCTCCGGAACCACGTCCTGCAGGGCCCAGCGGGCATAACCGCACCAGACCGCGCCCAGGCCCAGGCTGTTGGCCATGAGCTCGAACCAGGTCAGAGCGATGAACGGGTCGGCCTCCGGCGAGGTGCTGTCGCCGGGCGCGGAGGCGATGAACATGTGCGGCGCGCCGCGGAAGATGATGTCCCGACCCTGCTCGTAGGCCGTGAGAAACTTGGCGAAATACCCCATGCCCTCGGGCAGGCTGTCCTCGTCCACGGCCTTGCGGATGCCCTCCATGGTCAGGACGCGGATACGCTCCATGACCTCGGGGTCGTCGACCAGGGTGAAGCGGACCCTGCGCTGATTCTTACCGGTGGGCGCGTGCGCGACGATGTCCATCAGACGGTCCAGGACGGCCCTGTCCACGGCCTCGGGCCGGTAACGGCGCACGGACCGGCGGCTCTTCATGAGATTTTCCAGCGCATCCGGGGACGGCGGCATGATTGCGGCGCTGCTGTCCGGGTCCTTACCCAGGATGGACAGGGCCGCGGTGGGGCAGACGGCCAGGCAGTGCAGGCACCCGATGCACAGGGGCTGCCGGGTCGCGCTGATGCGCGGCAGGCCTTCGGCGAGGTCGATGATGCGCACGGGACAATCGGCTTCGCACTCCCCGCACTGGATGCAGCGGGTCTCGTCAACTTTGAAATCAAACATGGCTCCTCCCTTGGCTTGGGACCGCTCCGCACGCGGCCTACGTTCTTTCCTACGGCCTGATTGCGCGATGCACAAGCGCGCCGCAGAGGCCCTGGCAGCGCGCGCCAGACTTGACTTCATGCAATCCTGTTGCATAAGGATCGAGCTCAAATCATAGAAAAAAAACCGGAAGTTATCATGAAACACGTCATCCTGCTCGCAGCCCTGTTTCTCCTGGCGGCTCCCGTCTCCGCCCAGGCCGGCCCGACGGTCTTCGTGACCGTTGCGCCGCAGAAATATTTCGTGGAAAAGGTCGGCATGGGCCGGGTGTCCGTGCACATCATGGTCCCGCCCGGGGCGAGCCCGCACACCTATGAGCCCAGGCCCAGACAGATGGCCGAACTGGCCGGAGCGGCCGCCTACTTCACCATCGGCGACAGCTTCGACCGGACCTGGCTGGAGCGGATCACGGGCGCGAGCCCGAACATCGTCGTGGTGCATACGGCCGAGGGCGTGGCCAGAATCCCCATGCCCGCGGAACACGCGGATGGAGAACATGCCGAGGCGCACCATGGCCATGAAGGCCATGACGAGGAACACGGCGGAGAACACGCCGGTCACGACCACGAAGGCCTGGACCCGCACATCTGGCTCGACCCGGCCCTGGTCAGGATTCAGGCGGAGCGCATCCGAGACGGTCTGACCAAAGTCGATCCTGCGGGAGCGCAAGCCTATGCCGCCGGTTGCGAGGCATTCCAGCGCGAACTCGACGATCTGGACCGTGAAATCCGCGCCATCCTCGCCCCCATCCCGGAGGGCAGGCGCACCTTTCTTGTCTTCCACCCGTCCTGGGGCTATTTCGCCAAGGCCTACGGGCTGACCCAGGCCGCCATCGAGGTCGAGGGCAAGGAGCCCAGCCCGCGGGACATGGCCCGGATCATCGCCATGGGCAAAAAGTCCGGGGCACGGGTCGTCTTTGTCCAGCCGCAGTTCTCGGAAAAGAGCGCATCCGTCATCGCCAGGCAGATCGGGGCCGAAGTCGTGCGCCTGGACCCCCTGGCCGAGGACTGGGCCGACAATCTGCGCCGCGCGGCCCGGGCCTTTGTCGCAGCGCTGAACTGACCGAAACGAATCCGCAAAGGAATACCATGCATCCACCCGACCACTCCTGCCCCTCCTGCGCCGGGCACGACCACCCGACCATCCCGGAGCCCCGCTTCCGCAGCGGCCTCATCAGCGGCAGGCCCGTCATCGAGCTTTCGGGCGTGAGTTTCGCCTACGACAGCCGCGAAGTCCTCTCGGACGTGAACCTCACGGTCTCGGCCGGGGACTTCCTGGCCGTCATCGGCCCCAACGGCGGCGGCAAGACGACCCTGGTCAAAATCATCCTCGGCCTCCTGGCACCGGGGAGCGGCACCGTGCGGGTCCTGGGAGCCGACCCCCTGGCCGTTCGCCCGGCCGTGGGCTACGTGCCGCAGCACGCCCTCATCCAGCCGAGCTTCCCGGTCACGGTGCGGGACGTGGTCCTGCTGGGGCTGCGCCGGGGCGGGGGATTCTTCTCCACCGGGCGCTGGCCCGGCTACTCGGCCGCGGAAAAGCAAAAAGCCCTGGACACCCTGGACATGGTCGACATGGCCGATCTGGCCGGACGCCGCTTCGACGCCCTGTCCGGCGGCCAGAAGCAGCGCGTGCTCGTGGCCCGGGCCCTGATCTCCGACCCGGCCCTGCTGCTCTTCGACGAACCCACCTCCAACATCGACCCCCAGGGCAAGGTCTGCCTCTTCGACCTGCTCTCGGCCCTGAGCGCCTCCATCACCATCGTCATGGTCAGCCACGACCTCATTTCCGCCTCCACGCGCATAACGAGCGTGGCCGTGGTCAACACGCGCCTCATCCAAAACCGGGGGAGAGAGCTCACCCCGACCATGCTCGAACTCATCTACGGCACGCACGACGCATCATGCCCGCTGGACGAATACATCAAGGGCATGTCCTCCATATTTACCGCAGGCGGCCCCAGGAGCCACATATGATGGACGTTCTCGGCATGGAGTTCATGCGCAACGCCCTGCTGGCGGGGCTGCTGGCCAGCCTGGCCTGCGGCGTCATCGGCTCCCTCGTGGTGGTCAACCGGCAGGTCTTCATGGCCGGGGGCGTGGCGCACACGGCCTACGGCGGTGTCGGCCTGGCATTCTATCTGGGCCTGCCCGTGCTGCCCTGCGCCGTCGGCTTCACCGTCGTGGCCGCCCTGATCATGGCCATGGCTTCCTTTGGACGCGCCGAACGCAGCGACTCCGTCGTCGGCATCCTGTGGGCGGCGGGCATGGCCATGGGCATCATCCTCATGGACCTGACCCCGGGCTACAACGTGGACCTCATGAGCTACCTCTTCGGCAGCATCCTGGCCGTTCCGAAGTCCGACATCCTGTTCATGCTGGTTCTGGACGCCTTCATCCTGTCCGTGGTCCTCTTCTGGTACAAGGACTTCCTGTCCCTGTCCTTCGACATGGAGTTCGCGCGTTCCACGGGCGTGCCCGTACGGCTGCTCTACGCGCTGATGCAGGTCCTGACCGCCGTGACCGTGATCATGGTCATCCAGGTCGCCGGCCTCATTCTGGTCATCGCCCTGCTGACCATCCCGCCCATGCTGGCCGAGCTCTTCACCAAATCCCTGCTGAAGATGATGGCCCTGGCCACGCTGGCGAGCCTGGTCTTCTGTCTGGCGGGGCTCGCCCTGTCATACCACTTCGACATCACCTCGGGTGCGTCCATCATCGCCATGGCCACTGCCGGCTATGTCGTGGCCTGGGGTCTGCGCAGACTGTGGAGGCGGGCGTGAACGCCCGGATGGCGGCCAAAGCCGCCGAAGGCAGGCTGAAGAATGCCGGACTGGAGCCCACGGACCACCGCGTGCGCGTGCTCATGGCCATCGGCAACACCCCCTACCCCTCGAGCGCCCCGGAAATCCTCGAATCCGTCCGCACCAAGACCGACATAAACAGGGTCACGGTTTACCGCATCCTTGACCTGCTGGTCGAACACGAGGTCCTGAACCGTCTGGACCTCGGCGAGAAATCCCGCCGTTTCTGCCTGCGCGACGCCGACGAAGGCGAGCACCCCCATTTCCACTGCACCCGCTGCGACCGCTACCTCTGCCTGCATACCGACACCCTGCCCCTGGACCGCAAGGCCCTGGAGAGCCTGTCCCTGGACGTGCAGCACGTGGACATCCGCCTGGAAGGGATCTGCCCCGCCTGCCTGAAGGACAGCTGATTCGTCCTCAACCAGGCCGCGGGGCGAATGAACGCCCCGCGGCATCCGGCGCCACGCCTGTTCTGCCCGCTGAGGTGTGCGCCAAGTCGACCCTCCTCTCATTTCCACCAATCAGTGCCCCACTCTTCCAGCGCACTCCATAGGACTTCTGACTCCTGTGAATGCCGTGAAATGTGTAACACCCGCGCCGCAACAGTACTCGTCGCACCGGATGTCCATAACTTCGCTTCTTGATTAGGTTTTCGGCATGCATTCCGGCAGGTTCCTGCCGTGCCGGCAACGCCGACCACAGGAGGTGAACGATGGACAACGAGGCCGTCAGCTGCCCCACCTACCGGCTCATCGGGGATCCGGGGCCCTCACTGCAGCACGCCGTGATCAGTGGGTGCGCACTCTGGCTCGTGCTGGATCCCCAGAGCCATGAGCAGGCCCTCGCCCGGCTTTACGAATACGAACCGAACGCGGATATCTCTGAACTGTTCCATAAGACGCAGCTGCAGAATCTGCACGACTTCTCGCCCCGCGTAGCCCCCATCGAGCCTCAGTCCCCGATGCTGCGCTGGCTGTTCGACGAAAATCCGGGAAACTGGGGCATGGTTCTCGCCTCCGACGCGCCGCAGGATGAAATCCTGGATCACCTGCGCAGCCTGCTCCTGGTCAAAACCGACGGTGAAAGCGTCATCTTGCGCATCTGGGACGGTTCGGTCCTGAACAGCCTCTGCAGCGCCCTGCCGGAAGAGATCCCCCTTCTCCTTGGCCCCGTGCGCCGCGTGGTGGCCAGAACGGACAGGCAGGAATGGGCCTGCATCGACCGGGACGGCAACGCGTTCATGCAGACGCCGCACCAGCCGAGACAGCCCCTTCCGTGCCCATGGTACCTGTTGACGCAGCGCCATGAACGCGCGTTTCAAAACCAGCGTCCCGCCGTTCTCACCCACAACATCTCGGAATTCCTGCTGCACGAGAAGAGCTGGCCCGTCCTGCCCCTGCCGCCGACGGAGCGGCTGCGGCCCTTCGTGGCCCGGCACGTCGAACGGGGAATGGAGCTGGGCCTGTGGTGTGCCGAGGCCCTGGAACTCTTCGTGCGCTGCTGCCTCCTGCACGGAGAGTCCTTCCCGGACGTGCGGCCCGTACCGGCTCCTTTTTCCCGAAGCCCCATCGACGAGGACATGGCGATCCTGGCCATGCGCCGCATCTGCAACCCAGGAGGCAACCATGACTGACCCGGGTCTGATCCTCACCTGCCCCAAGCCCAAGCGCATCGGTTTCGCCCTGGAATCCCAGGGAGAGGAAGCGCCCGTGCCCTTCACCCGGCGCGTAATGCACTCCTTCAGCCACGGCGCCGACGAACCCCACACCCCGCAGCCCCTGGACCTCTTCGGGACCGTGGTCTGGCTGGACATGTCGACCGACCCGGACTCGACCACCGAAGGGTATCCCTGGCGGGATTACACCCTGGACCAGACCGTCACGGTCCACCAAAGCGCCGACCTCGACTACACGCCCCTGCTGCCCGCCAGGCGGAGGGGCAGATAATGTCCCGCGCCCTTTGGGCCCTGTCCCTCTTCTCACTTCTTCTCATCGGAGGTTGCCGCACCATGCACACGCCCCCCAGTCCGCCCCTGCCCGTGTCCTATTACCCCGCGGGCCGCTATCTCCTGGCCGTGCCCCAGGGCATGAAATATTACGGCATGTCCCACACCATAAACCACATCCAGATTGAGGAGACCCCGTGGGAGCGGGGCGACAGGGCCGGCCAATTTCGCGAACTCTGGGAGCCGGTCCTGGAGCAGGCCAAGGAGAACTACAGGGTTGGGGCCACGCTTGGTCCTTCGACCCGAGGAGGGCTGGCCCACGAGGACGTGAGCGAACTGTTCGGCCACGAGGCCGTACTGCTTTGCTATTCCAACGACATCGGCGGTCACAACCTCGACTTTTTCATCGCCCTGCCTGAACACATTCTGCGCATCACCGAAGACCGCGGGTACGACATCGGCGAGGAGTGCACGGACATGACGGACAACGTCCTGAATTTCTACAGCCATTACCGCCCGGGCTGGAAAAACTGCTCTCCCGACAGCTTCCTGAC
>CALMTS010000113.1 GCA_937872685.1 uncultured Desulfomicrobium sp. | reverse complement strand
GTGGTCCTGAACCAGATCACCATGTACTGGATGAACGCCTTCAAGGACCTGGTGAACAACCACCTCCTGGCGACGGACGTCCGGGATTTCCCTGCCGCTCTGGCTCCGTACAAGGGTGATCTCGAAGGCCGGGCCGTCATCGTGCGCAAGGCCAAGCCCCTGCCCATCGAGTGCATCGTGCGCGGCTATCTGACGGGCTCGGGCTTCAAGGACTACAAGTCCTCGGGCTCCGTATGCGGGTACAAGCTGCCGGCCGGCCTGGTCGATTCCGACAAGCTGGAGACGCCGCTCTTCACCCCCTCGACCAAGGCCGACCTTGGCGCCCACGACGAGAACATCACCCTGGCCGACGCCAAATCCCGCATCGGCGAAGGGCTGCTCAAAAAGATCCAGGAGCTGTCCCTGGCCATCTATTCACGCGGCCGCGACCTGGCTGCCGCGCGCGGGATCATCATCGCCGACACCAAGTTCGAATTCGGGCTCGACGGCAAGGACATCCTGCTCATCGACGAGGTCATGACCCCGGACTCCTCCCGCTTCTGGCCTGCCGACAAGTACGTCCCGGGCACATCGCAGCCCAGCTTCGACAAACAGTATCTGCGCGACTGGCTGAGCGGAACCGGATGGGACAAGACCCCGCCCCCGCCGGCGCTTCCGGCCGAAGTCATCGCCGAGACGCAGAAAAAATACCTGGAAGCATACGAACTGCTGACCGGATCCCCTTTGCAATTGCCGTAAGGCGCAACCTACCGGAGAAGACACATGCTCGTTCAAGGGAAAAAGGCCCTGATTTTCGGCGTGGCCAACGACAAGAGCATCGCCTACGCCATTGCCAAGGAACTCAAGGACAACGGCGCATCCATCGCCCTGAGCTATGCCGGCGAGGCGCTCAAGAAACGCGTCGAGCCCATCCATGAGGAACTCGGCAGCGACTTCCTGTTTCAATGCGACGTGTCCAGCGACGAGGCCATCGCCCAGTCCGCGGATCTCGTGAAGGAAAAATGGGGCAATTTCGACATTCTGGTGCACTCCATCGCCTTTGCCAACCGCGACGACCTGAAAGGCCGCTACGTGGAAACCTCCCGCGACGGATTCCACCTGGCCATGGACATCTCCGCCTACTCCCTGGTGGCCCTGTGCAAGGCCTTCGAAGGCCTGATGAACGACAACGGCTCGATCATGGCCATGACCTACTACGGCGCCGAAAAGGTCATCACCCACTACAACGTCATGGGTGTGGCCAAGGCCGCCCTGGAGTGCAGCGTGCGCTACCTGGCCATGGACATGGGCGAACGCGGCATCCGCGTCAACGCCATCAGCGCAGGCCCCCTGAAGACCCTGGCCTCCTCGGGCATCTCGGGCTTCAAGACCATCCTGGCCACCATCGAGGAACGCGCGCCCCTGCGCCGCAACATCATCCAGGAGGACGTGGGCAAGACCGGCCTCTTCCTGGCTTCGGACCTCTCCCGCGCCATCACCGGCGAGGTCATCTACGTGGACTCGGGCTACAACATCATGGGCATCTGAGCC
>CALMTS010000112.1 GCA_937872685.1 uncultured Desulfomicrobium sp. | reverse complement strand
ACGGACGCGGTTCCAGAGAGGTGTTCTGCGCTTTCACGGGGCGAAACCGCCTTTTCCGTCTGGGCCGGGGACGCAGGCTCAGTTTCGTTGCCGGCCGTTTTGACGGCTTCCCCCTCCGGGGGCGTGGCGTTGGTTGCATTGCCGGGAATGTTCTCCGCCGCGGGGGGCTCCTGCGGCGGCGGATAGAATTCGATGTTCAGTTCATGCAGATCGGGAAACGTCGAAGATGAGAAGATGAAATCCCCGCTGCGGGTTTCGATCATGACGCCATCCTCGGTGATCTGGACGCTCTTGACGAGCACGGAGGTCGAAAAATCTGGAATGACGGGCTTGGCCTCGTTCTTCCAGAAATCCAGGGGGATGGGGAGCTGGATGCGGGTCAGGCCGCGCTGTCTCGGTTCGGCCACGGGCAAGGGGGAGTCGAATTTGAAGACGAGTTCTTCGCGGCTGTCCGACTTGTTCCACGTCAGCGTTGCCCCGGAAGCGCTCTGCAGGGGAGAAAGGCCCAAAGTGGCCGCAAGGAGGAGCCAGATTATTCTGGCGGGTGTGTGTGCGCGCACGGTCTGCTGCTAGCAAGAATCGGGCAGAATGTCACAACATGTTCTTTTTTTTGAGTTTCTCGATTAAGGTGGTGCGTTTGATGCCCAAAACTTCGGCGGCCTTGTTCTTGATCCCGTCCACTTCTCCCAGGGCTTCGGTCAAGAGACGCTCCTCGACATGGTCAAGGAATTCTTTCAGGCCCATGCTTTTTTCGCGCAGGTCCTTGAGTTCCGGCCATCGGAAGGATGCGTCAGCCGGCGCGGGAACGCGTTTGGGCACTTCCACACCGGTCTCCCGGAGAATCTTGTCCGGCAGATCGACCAGGCCGATGCTCTCCCCGTCACAGAGGATGGACATGCGCTCCATGAAGTTTTCCAGTTCGCGAACGTTGCCGGGCCAGGAGTAACGGGCCAGGATGTCGGCGACCTCCTCGGCCATCCCAAGGATTCCAGGACGGTGGTTCGTGCAGAAGTTTTTGAGAAAATATCGGGCCAGGATGATCACGTCCTCGCCCCGCTCGCGCAATGGGGGAAGGACGATGGGAATGACGTTCAGGCGGTAGAAGAGGTCTTCCCGGAACGTGCCCTTGCTGACCTCTTCTTCCAGATCGCGGTTGGTGGCCGCCACCACGCGCACATCGGCCTTGATGGTCTTGGAGCCGCCGACCCGCTCGAACTCCCGCTCCTGCAGCACGCGCAGGATCTTGACCTGGAGGGAGAGGTCCATCTCGCCGATCTCGTCGAGAAAGACCGTGCCGCCTTGCGCCATTTCAAACCGGCCGATCTTGGTGCGGATGGCGTGGGTGAAGGCGCCTTTTTCATGTCCGAAGAGCTCGGATTCGAGCAGTTCGCGCGGTATGGCCCCGCAGTTGATGGGCACGAAGGGTTTGTCCGCCCGCCGGCTGTTGCGGTGCAGGGCCCGGACCAGCAGTTCCTTGCCCGTCCCGGACTCGCCCGTGACCAGGATCGTGCTGTCCGAGGGCGCCACCTTGGCCAGGATCCGAAATACCTCTTGCAAGGCGGAACTCTTTCCAATTATTCCACAGGTATCAAACGACATAGCCTCTCCTGGAACGGGGATGGTTCCGATGCTGTTCCGATTCTGCCTAACTGTCAAGAATATGACAGAAACGCAACCCTAAATATGACCCCTCTCCTGACATTCCCGCCCGGCAGCCGCCAGGCCGTTTTCGTGGCCCGCGAGAAACGTTTTCTGGTCCATGTCCTTCTGGACGGCCGGCCCGTGACCGCGCACACCAACAATTCCGGCTCCATGCTCGGGCTCCTGCGGCCGGGTATGGACGTGTTTCTCTCCCCGGCCGCGTCCCCGGGCCGCCGGTTGCCGTACACCCTGGAACTGGTGCGCCCCTGTGGGGACTGGGTCGGGGTCAACACGCTCACACCCAACCGGCTGCTGAAAAGGGCTTGGGAGGAGCGCGTCCTGCCGGAGCTCGGCGCGTACACGCACTTCACCCCCGAGGCGAAATGCGGTGATTCGCGGCTGGATGCCCGGTTGTCCGGTCCGGAAGGGGATTTCTGGATCGAAGCCAAGAACGTGACCATGGTCGAGGACGGCGTGGCCTGCTTTCCAGACGCCGTGACCGAGCGCGGGCAGAAGCACCTCCGCGAACTCATGGACCTTGCGGCCCGCGGCGTACGGGTGGGCGTGTTTCTGGTCGTGCAGCGTCCCGATGGGCGGTGCTTCGGTCCTGCGGATTTCATCGACCCGCGTTTTGCGGAACTCTTCTGGCAGGCCGTGGACAGGGGGGTGGAGTTTTTTCCCCACGTGGTGCACGCTCGTCCCGAGGGAATCACCCTGGGCCCCCGCCTGCCCCTCGTCTCGCGGTGAGGCAGCCGCCGATCAACATTGAAATTCAGGAAAAATGAACATGAATGACCAACTCATCCGCGTCATCTCCGATGAAGCCAACGTCCGCGCCATGGCCTGCCTGACCACGGGCGCCGTGCGTGAAGCATGCGCCCGGCACCGCACCAGCCCCACCGCGTCCGTAGCCCTGGGCCGGGCCCTGACGGGCGGCGTGCTCATGGGGGCGCTGCTGAAAGGGCGCCAGCGCGTGGCCCTCAAGTTCGAAGGCAACGGCCCCCTGGGCAAGATCGTGGTGGAGGCCGACCCCATGTGCCTGGTGCACGGTTATGTCGGCAACCCTCACGCGGACCTTCCCTTGAAGGACGGCCGCTTCGACATCCCCGGAGCCCTGGGCCGGGCGGGCCTTCTGACCGTGACCAAGGACCTTCAGCTCAAAAGCCCCTATCAGGGCGTGGTCAACCTTGTGTCGAGTGAAATCGCCGAGGATATCGCCTTCTACCTCACGGAATCCGAACAGACCCCCTCGGCCATGGGCCTGACCACCATCCCCGACGGCAGCGGCGGCATCGCCGTGGCCGGCGGCTTTCTCATCCAATCGCTCCCCCCTGCCAACGAGGAGGCCCTCGACGCCCTGACCGGGCGCATCAAGACCATGCCGCCCCTGGCCAGGCTGCTCTTCGAAGGCGCCAGCCCCAAGGACGTCCTGGACCACATCTTCGGCGACATCCCCTACGAGATCCTCGGACACCAGGACGTGGCCTTTCACTGCGGCTGCTCCCGCGACCGCATCGAACAGGCCCTCATCACCCTTGGACCGGACGAGATCATGAGCCTCGCGGACCGGTCCGAAGACACCGTCATCACCTGCGAATTCTGCCGGGAACCCTACGCCTTCAGCCCCGAAGACCTGCGCCGGCTGGCCGGTGAGAGGCATTAGGCGGGGATGGGGAGAGGAAGATGCCTCCGGCGGGCAGGGGGCTCGCCCCCTGCACCCCATTCAGGGGGGCGATGGCTTACGGCATGAAAAAAGGCCGTCTTCCCGGGTGAAGGCGGCCTTTGGCATGTCGGTTGGCGAAAAATCAGACCATCATGTCGATGAGTACGCCGCTCATGTCCATGCTTGTGTGCAGGGCCGCCACATTGGCGGCAAAGGCCTGCTCGTTCTCGATCATCTGCACCATCTCCGCGGCCAGGTCCGTGTTGGATCCTTCGACCATGGCCTCTTCGTAGCGCAGGCCTTCCTCGGTCTCCACGTATTCACCGCCGGATACCATCGGGCCGGGAGCGGTGTTCTCGTAAATATCCGACACGCGAACGCCCCGCCCTTCAGGTCCGGTTTCGTACTCGACCCGGCTGGAGCGGAACTCGTTCGTGTTCATGTTGGCCACGTTGTTGGCCGCAACCTGCTGGGAAACACTGATGGCCTGCAGGGCCTGAACGTTCTCCATCATGGCGCACCTCCGGTCATGAATTCACTGTAGCCTGCATGACGCTGCCGTCAAGGCCCATGTGGTCGATGCAGGCGTAGGCGCTATGATTGTGGATGGATTCGAAGGACTCCACCTCGACCTTGAAGCCTCGCACCTTGGGATGGGATGCCAGGCGGGACGCGGCGTTGCGGACCACATCCTCGACAAAGGTCGGGGCGGCAAAGGCGGCCTCGGTCACGAATTTTTCGTCCTCGCGCTTGAGCAGGGCATAGACTGGGGATGACCCCGACTCCTGGGCAATGGCGATGAGGTCCTCGAGCCAGAGCATGCCCGAGCAGACCGCCTCGATGCGGACCATGGCCCGCTGGCTGTGGGCGCCTTCCAGGGAGATGGCCTTGGAACATGGGCAGACCGTCATGACCGGCACCTCCACGCCCAGGACCAGTTCGACCTCGCCCCCCCGCAGCACCCCCCGCAGGAAGCAGGCATAGTCCATCAGCGCCGGGCTCCCCGTGACCGGGGCGCACTGCTCCAGAAAATACGTGAACAGGAAGCAGAGGTGGGAGCTCTGGGCTTGCAGGCGGTCGCGCAGATCCAGAAGCAGGGTCTTGCAGCTGGCCGTATCCAGGGTTTTGTCCATGTCGCGCAGCGCTTCCAGGAAACGGCTCATGTGCGTGCCCTTGAACTCCGCCGGCAGGTCCACGCTGAGATCCACACGGGCGACGGTCTGCTGCCTCCCCCTGGCTCGGTCGCGCACGGTCAGGGGCACGGACAGGTTCTTCACTCCGACCCGGTCGATGCGCAGGGCCACGTCGGCCGGCCCGCTCTGTACATCGCGCATCAGGCGAGGTCCTGCCCGGTGGTGGCCAGGCTCAGCTTGCCGTGCTTGACGCCCTTGGTGGAGATGAGCCGCTCGGCCGTGGCCTTGATGTCCTGGCCGGGGCCGCGCAGAATGAGCACCTCCATGCAGTTGTGATGGTCCAGGTGGATGTGCAGCGACGAGTGGACGACGTCCAGCGAGGAATGCTGGATCTCGGTCATCTTCTGGGCCAGGTCGGAATGGTGATGGTCGAAGACCAGGGTCAGTGTGCCGACCATCTCCTTGTTCAGGTCTTCCCACTCCTTCTGCACCAGGGTGCCGCGAATGAGGTCTCGGATGGCCTCGGAGCGGGTCTGATAACAGCGCTCCTCGCACAAGGCGTCGAATTTCTCGAGAAGATCGGAGTCCAGGGATACTCCGAAACGAATAGTCTGACCCATGTTTCCTCCTAAGAATCAGCGGGGCGGGAAAGCTCCCATACGTTGACCGTCATGCGCGCCTGCTCGAAAGGGACCACCACCTGGCCCCGGTTCACGACCCGCCAGCCCCGGCGGGTGAATCTGGGCCACACGGCCTGGGACACGGTGCGTTCGGGGTCTCCGAACCAGACGCGGCCTCCCGGCGCCAGGCAGCGCAGCAGGAGCTTTTCCAGAGGCTCGAAGAAACGGTGTTCGTAAAACACGTCCCCGCCCCAGATATGATCGAAAACGCCCGGTGCAAACCCCGGCCTGTTCCAGTCCATGCACAGCCACAGGGGCTGGGGTACGGAGTTCAGGCGGGCGTTTGCGGCTGCAAAATACAGGGCGTCACGCTCGTAGTCCATCCCCACGACCCGCGCCCCGAGGCTCGAGGCCACCAGTGCCGACAGCCCAAGCCCGCAGCCCAGGTCCAGGCAGGTGCGGCCCGCCAGGTCCTGCCGGGCCAGCCAGTCGCACAGGGCCAGGGTCGCGGGCCAGAGCTCGACCCAGTAGGGGATGTGCTCTTCGGCGTCGGGATCGTCCTCGTCCATGGACTGCCAGAGGGATTCCAGGTCCGCAGGGCGTTCCAGAATCCAGTCCCGGTTTGCCGCGCGCACGGTGAGACGCTGGGAGATCGCGAGGGGGTCAGTTGTCGGCATCGGGCCTCATGCCCGCCATCATCTGGCCGATGCGGTCGACGCGTTGCCGGTCGTCGGCCGGGAAGATGTCGACGATTTCTCCGCCGTACATGACCGCAATGCGGTCGGCCAGGGCCAGGGCCTCCGACAGGTCGCCCGTGACCAGCAGGATGCCGGCCTCCTCGCGAGCCGCAAGCAGGGTGCTCCAGACTTCTTCAATGGCCGAGACATCGAGTCCCTGGGTGGGCTGTTCGGCCACGATGAGCCGCGGCCTGCGGTGGAATTCACGCGCCAGGACCATCTTCTGCAGATTGCCGCCCGAAAGCTGGCGGGCCTGGCAGTTCACGTCCGGCGGGGAAACCTTGAACTGTTCGACAAGTTCCCGGGCCACGGCTTTGGCCCTGTCACGCTGCAGCCAGACCGTGGAGCAGTATCCCTGGCGGGTGGTTAGCAGAAAATTGTCGACCAGGTCCATGTTGCGGCAGACCGCCAGTCCCTGGCGATCTTCGGGAATGTAACTCAGACCCTCCTGCCAGGAAGGGGCGGCAAAGAAGCTGCGCCAGCTTGTGCCGAGCACCGAGACCTCGCCCTTTTCGGGTTCCTTCAGGCCGCAGACCGTCTCGACCAGGTCCTTCTGGCCGTTGCCCGCCACGCCGACCACGGCCAGGACCTCGCCCTGCCGCAGGCTCAGGGACGCGTCGCGCATGATCCCTGCGCTGACCCCGTTCATGCGCAGCACGTTTTGGCGCAACTCCATGGGTTCGCGCCGCACCTCGAGGAGCACCTCCCGGCCGACCATGCGTCGGGCCAGGTCGGATTGGGAGTGGACATCGGCAGCCGGGATCTCGTCAACCACCTCGCCTTTGCGCAGTATGGCGATTTCGTCGGCCAGGGCCATGACCTCGCCCAGTTTGTGGGAGATGTAGACGATGGCCTTGCCCTGGGCGGCCATGCTGCGCAGGGCGGCGAAGAGCTGTTCGGCTTCCTGGGGCGTAAGCACGGCCGTGGGCTCGTCGAAGATGAGGATACGGCTCTTGCGCTGCAAGAGCTTCAGAATCTCCACGCGCTGCTTCTCGCCCATGGACAGGTCCGCCACGCGGGCGGCGGGATCCACGTCCAGGCCGAAGGTGCGTCCCAGGGCACGGATCTGTTCCTGCATGGACCGGGGGGAGAGCACGAAGCCCGGCTCCTGGCCCAGGAACACGTTCTCGGCCACGGTCATGGCCTCGACCAGCATGAAATGCTGATAGACCATGCCGATGCCGGCCCTTATGGCGTCCTTGGTGGAGCGCAGGGGGCAGGGCTGTCCATCGATGAAGATCTCGCCCGCGTCGGGCAGGTAATGCCCTGCCAGGATGGACATGAGCGTGCTCTTGCCCGCCCCGTTCTCGCCCAGGAGGGCCTTGATCCGGCCGGCGTGGATGTCCAGGCTGATGCCGTTGTTGGCCCGGACCGCGCCGAAGATCTTGGTGATGCCGCGCAGGCTGACCACTGGCGTGGGGGAGGTCACGACTTATCCCTGCCGCATCCCGGCGATGGGCTGCACGAACTGCGATTCCGTGTCCCAGGGGAAGAGGATCCAGGTGTCCTGGCTGACCTCGGTGATGAAGGTGTCCACCAGCGGGCGGCCGGCCGGCTTGGCATAGATGCACGCGAAGTGCGCCTTGGGCAGCTGCTCGCGGATGAGCTTGCCCGTGCGGCCCGTGTCCACCAGGTCGTCGATGATGAGCCAGCCTTCGCCGTCGCCTTCGATGCCCTTGAGGAGCTTGACCTCGCCTTTCTGGTTTTTCCAGTCGTAGCTCGACACGCAGATGGTGTCGACCAGGCGGATGTCGAGTTCGCGGGCGATGATGGCCGCGGGCACGAGGCCGCCGCGGGTCACGGCGATGATGCCTCTGAAGAAGTCCTTGTCCAGGAGGCGCCAGGCCAGGGCCTTGGCGTCACGGTGCAACTGGTCCCAGGAGATGGGGTATGTGCGCTGGTATCTGCTTTCGGTCATGAGAAGTTCCTATTCGGAGGGTTCCACGTTCACACCCAACGCGGCCGGGGCCTCGGTGCGTTCGCCGCGCCACGAGGAGATGGCCAGGGCCGCGATGGTCAACACATAGGGCAGCATGAGCAGGATGGACGAGGGCAGGGCCGTGCCCATGGCCTGCAGGCGGAGCTGGAAAGCCATGACCCCGCCGAAAAGATACGCCCCGATCATGGCCCTGGAAGGCCGCCAGAAGGCGAAGATGACCAGGGCCACGGCGATCCAGCCGCGGCCGGAGGTCAGGCCGTTGGTCCAGAGGTGGGTGTAGGCCAGGCTCAGGTAGCTGCCGCCGCAACC
>CALMTS010000111.1 GCA_937872685.1 uncultured Desulfomicrobium sp. | reverse complement strand
AGGGTCTCGGCGTAGTCCTTGACGCCGCGGTTGACGGCCAGGGTGCCGACATCGCCGATGACGTCCGCCCCGGCCTTGGACGCGGTCCCTCGGCCCTTGCCGATCATGGCCCCGGCCTCGGTCAGGCTGTCGTTGGGCTTGGGCATGCCCTGGGGCAGCCCGTTCTGCTTGGTGATGACGCTGGTGACCTTGTCGATGCGGTCGATGTACTTGCTGGCCTGGGAGCGCATCAACTGGGCCTCGGCGTCGAGCTTCTGGGCCGCGGCCGGGTTGGATTTGCGGATGGCCGCGGCATCGGCCTCCAGCTTGGCGGCCGCTTCGATCTTGTGGTTGGCGAGGTTCTGCATCTCGGTCACGTAGGCGCCCGTGTCCGCGATATCGAGCTCGGGTATCCCCTTCCCACCCGAGGGGCGCATCTGCGCCTCGACCTTGGCAGCCTTGGGGTTCTCGTAGGCCGTGCCGCCGCGCTTGTTGATGCCCTCGTTGATCTTGGTGAACTCGTCCGGCGAGGTGTGGTCCGGATGGGGCATGAAATCCGTGTCGGTGTTGATCTTGCCGTCGGGCGGGTCCACGCCGCTGTTCTTGAGGTATTCCCGGACCTTGTCCTGGTAGGCCTTTTCCGTATTGACGATCTGGGCTTCGGTGATGTCCGGGGCCCCGGGCTTCTTCTCGACGATGATGTCCGTGTCGGTGCCGGGATTGTAGGTGTCCGAGGAGCCCGGTTTTGGCGCCTGGGTCTTGGCCACGAGGCCGGACTGGGCCGCGGCGTCCTTGACGAAGCCCTTGTTGACCATCTCGAAGAAATTCTGGTTGACCTGATAGACCTCCGGCGGAATCTTGCCCTGAATGGCCATGAGGTTGAGGTCCTTGTTGTGCATGAAGACCAGGGCTTCCTGGCGCGGCGTGGCCTTGAACTGCGCCACCGCGTAGGCAGCCTCGACCACTTCGGAATCGACAAAGGCCCCCGCCGGCGATGCCGCCGCGAGCAGGAGCAGACCCACAAGCACGAAACCCCGAAACCTCGCCGCAACCATCATGCGCCTCATGCCCATACCTCCATGCGTTCAGGCGTCGACGTCGCGACGCCGAAAGAGGAACCAGTCATGCCTGTCACGGCATGGACAAAACGCCCGCGGCGCCGGCACGGCCTGTCCGGGACACTCCGCGTCTATTGATAGAGAGACTGCGCCCGCTTCACCAACCGGGGCAGCATGTCCAGCTCGTCGTCGCCGACGGCCAGGTCCGGGGTCAGGCCCGTGCCCGTACAGGTGTCGCCGCCCGGGAACAGCACCTCCCTGTTCGTGTAACGCAGCACGGACCCGTCCGACAGCCGGGCGTCCGTCTGGGACGCGCATTTGCCGTACGTGGTCTGGCCCACGAGCAGGGCCCGGTCGTATCGGCGCAGGATGCCGGCGAAGATTTCCGCGGCGCTGGCCGTCTCCGGCCCGACCAGCAGGGTCAGCGGCATGGAGAACTTGTCCCCTTGCGGAGCGTGGATTTCCATGGCGTACCCGTCCCGACCGCGGATGGTGCCCAGATGCGTCCCGGCCGGAAGGAAGAGGCCGGCCAGGTCGAAGGCCTCGTACAGATCGCCGCCCGGGGCGTCGCGCAGGTCGATGACGACCCGGGCCTTGCCGTCGACGGGAGCCGGACCGGACACGAATTCCAGGGTGGCTCGCAGTGCCGGACGGGTCAGACCGCCGGCAAACTCGCGGATGCGCACCACTCGCTGCGTGCCGGGAGGGATCAGCTCCACGTCCAGAGGCGAAAAGGTCTGCCGGCGGACCGTGAAGCTCGTCTTTTGCCCCCCGGGGGGAGCGACGCCGAGCCGTACCGCGGAGCCTTCCTCGCCCTTGAGCAGCGAGGCGATGGCTTCCGCATCCATCCCGGCCACGGGCCGGCCGTCGATGTCCAGCAGGCGGGAGCGGTCCGGCACCCCGGCCTGTTCCGCCCCGCCCCCCCTGTAGACATGGAGGACCGGCGTCTTTCCCCGCATGGCCAAGCCGGCGCCGATGCCGACCCACGAATTCCCACTGCCCAGAGGAGCGCGATACTCCTTGGCCGGAAAGATCCGCGCGTACGGGTCGATGGCCCGCAGCTTCCCCGGCAGGCCTTCGTCCGACAGGGCGGCCAGGGCCGCCTCGTCGGGCGGGTTCAGAAGATGGCGGCGCAGGATGTCCCGGATGGCTTCGAGGGGCGCCGCATGCAGGCACTGCGCCGCCAGGAGCGCGGCCAGGAATACGGCCGCGGCCGAAAGCCTTCTCACTGGGCCAGCTCCATCTGCATCTTCATGAGCAGGTCGTACTCCTTGCGCAGGGCGTCGCGCTGGGTTTCCAGCTGCTTTCTGCGCAGGTCCGTGTCGGCGTCGCCCAGGCCGCTGCCTTCCAGGGCGTCCAGGGACGATTCCTGCTTGTTCATGCCCTTCTTGAGACCGGCGAGGCGCTTCTGCAGTTCGGCCACACGCTTCTGGTCCGCGCCCTGCTTCGAGGCCAGGGCCTTGGTCTTCTTCTCCAGGGCGGCGATGTCGGCCTGCATGGCGTCGACCTTGGCCTGGTCCTGCTGGACGCGCGCCTGGGCTTCGGATTTCTGGGCTTCGAGCTGGCCTTTCTCCGCGTCGAGCTGGCTCTGGGTGGCCCGCAGCTCCGCGAGCCGGGCCTCGCGCTCGGCTACACGGTCCTTGTAGCCGCCTCCGCCGAGACCCGCCACGCCGCCGAAGAAGCCGCCCGTGCGCGGATCGTGCGTACCCGCGCACCCGGCAGCAAGGCTGGCCGCCAGGACCAGGGGGATGAGAATACGCGCCCTCATACGGACAACCTCTGGTCGATCTGGGCCAGCTGGGAGCTGCCCTCGCGCAGCTTGTCCAGGTTCTTCTGCAGGGCGGCCACTTCCTTCTCCAGACGGACGATGTACTTGTCATCGGCGGGCCGGCTCTTCTTCTCCTCCGCCAGGATGGCCGTCTGGACTTCGAGTTCCTTGGCCAGGTTGTCCTCGAGCTTCTTGCTGTCGTCGATCTTCTTCTGCAGGGCGTCGCTCTTGGCCGCCAGGGCCTTCTTGTCCACCTGTCCCTTGTCGTACTTGGCCCGCAGCGCCTTGGACTCCTTGTCCAGCGTGGCCACATCCTTGGACAGCTTGGCGTTGTAGGCGAGGGCCGTCTTGTTGTACTCTTTCGTGTTGGCGATCTCCGCATCGAGGAAGTCCTCGTTGTTGGCGTAGGCCTGTTTGCGCTTGGCGATCTCGTTGCCGACCAGGAAACCGGCACCGGCACCAAGGGCAGCGCCAATGGCCGCGCCACGCCCACCGCCGATGGCGTAGCCCAGCAGGCCGCCGACTACGGCGCCCACGCCAGTACCCTCGGCCTTGGTCCGCGTCTGGTCCGACATGGTGGCACAGCCGGGCAGCAGGGCCAACACGAGCACAATGATTACAATTCCTTTCATCAGTCTCATGATCACTCCTCCTTGTATCTGGAAATGCATGGGTTACGAATCCGAAAAGCCCTCGAAGCGCTTGCGGAACTCCTGGAACCAGGCGTCCGAGTCGGCCCGACGCGCTTCGGCGAAGGCCTTGACGTGCACTTTGACCAGTTCCATGACCAACCGCTCGCGCTTGGTCATCTCCGTGGCCTCGAGTTGCGTGAAGGCGAAGTCGATGTGCTCCTTGCCGTATTCGCCGAGCTTGCCGACCTTGTCGCGGTAGCCCTGGAGTTGGTCGCGGGCCGCCGCCTCCAGTTCGACCATGGACTTCTCCACGGCCGCCACCTGCTCCTGGTATCTGGTCGAAGTCGCCGCCAGCTCTTTGGCCGTCTCCAGGGTCTTGGCCAGACGCTCCAGGCGCGACAGGTACACGGACAGGTTCACGCCGTTGCGGCCCGCGTCCTGGGCCAGGCTGCGGGCGCTCTCCCGCTGGGCCAGTTCGAGGCGCTCGCGGGCCTTGTCCAGGGTAACCTGGACGGACGAAAGCGGTTCCTTGAGGGCCGGGTTGTCCTTGATGAGGCGTTCGATGATGGGGTCGGCCGCGCCGATCTGCACCGAGGCCTGGCTGACGAGGTTGTCCAGGGTGCGGCCCACGGGCATGGTCTTGCGCAGGTCGGCCTTGTAGGCCTCGTATTCCTGCTCGATCTCGCCGCGCTGGGCCGTGCTGACCACGACGTTGGCCCCGATGGCCAGGCGCGCGCCGGTGTTGAAGGACCGGCGCTCCTCGACCTTCTTGGCGTCGGGGTCCCAGCCGTAGATATCCAGCTCGGCCCGGAAAGAGCTGCGCAGGTCGGCCGGGGGCGTCGAGACGCTGCCGCCGCGCACGGCCGCGCCGCCGGGCTTGCCCTGCCAGATCTCGGGCCGGAACAGCCCGGCCGTCATCTCCTGGGCGTTGCCGAAAAGGTCGTGAAACCCGTTCGCGTCGGGATTGCGCAATCCCACGGGGCGCAGCTGGTGCTTGGCGTTGCCCAGGTTCCAGGAGAACTCGGCGGCCTTGGCGGCCGGGAACGGCAGCCGGTCGTCGAAGGTGCCGGCCTCCATGGCGGCCAGGCCGCCCCGGGCGCAGTACTCCCACTCGTCCTCGGCGGCCAGGCGCACGAAGCCGGGGACCCCGTCAACCCGGGGCATGGCCTCCACGCGCTCGGGATGGACAGGGTCGAACAGCCACTGGTTATAGCGGCGGATGAACTCCTGGACGTCGCCGTAGGCCACGTAGGTCAGGGGCTTCATGAGGGCGTCGCGCAGGGCGCGTCCCTCGAGGGTCGGCAGCTTCTGGTCCTCGGGGTCGCCGCTGGCGGCCAGCAGGGCGTCCATGCCCATGACGGCGACGAACTGCCCACGGGTCAGCTCGTACTTGGCCAGGACGATCTCCCAGGCCCCGTCCTTCCCCGCCGGGAAGGAGCCGCTGATCTGGGTGCGCTGGAGCCCCTCGAAGACCCCGCCCGAGGCGTCGCCGATCTGGATGATGCGGCTCTGGTCGCCCCAGAAGCCCTTGCCCGGGACCAGCGCCCGGCGGAAGACCATCTGCGCGTCGCCCGGCATGGGCAGGATCAGGTCGCCCTCGGCCGGTTTGGGGTTGAACGGCGTCTGGGGCGGGACCTCGGCCGGGGCCGAAGTCGCCAGGAACATCAGGACCGCAGCCGCGAAAAAGGCGCACAGCCGCCAGGGCAAACCTTTACTGCTCACGAATGACCTCCGCTGGATCGATGCATGTCGCCCGCCAGGCGGCCACCAGGGAAGCCAGGCCGGCCAGGGCGACGGTGGAAAGACAGAACAGGGGGACATAGGCCTCCGGCAGCACGCAGAAGGCCTCGCCCGGGGCCAGGTCCATGGCGAAGGTGCGGTTGATGACCCCGGCCAGGGCGGCGTACCCGCCGAAACCCGCCCCGAGCCCCAGCACCGCGATGATGAACCCCTGCGCCACGGGGAAAAAGAAGACGTGCCGCCGCGCGAAGCCCAGGAGCCTGAGCACGCCGAGGTCCCGGCGGCGGCGCTCCACGGCCGCGTACAGGCTGGCCACCAGCACCCCGGTGCCGCCGCACAGCCCCAGGGCGGCGATGAGCCAGAAGAGGCGCGACAGGCCGTTGTCCAGGACGCGGATGCGCTCGATGGCCTCGACCTCGGCCGCGACCTCCACGCCCTGCTCCCTGAGGCGGTGATAGATGCCCGGCACGTCGTCGATGCTTTTTGCGTAGAGGCGAAAACCGCGGTACCCGCCGCGGGCCATCTGGAAGGTCAGCGTGCGGCGGTCGAAGGTCACCCCGCGCTGGGCCGCCGTACGCAGCACGCCAAGGAGTTCCACGGGCACCACGGGCCGCTCGAAAGTCGTGGTTCCGACGGGGCGCAGGAGGAAATCGAGCGCTTTCACGCCTGGTGCGCGCACATCCACGGACGTTCCGTTCCCGTCGGCGCCGACCGGCCACAGGCAGTCCACCAGGCCCTCGCCCTTGGGAATCCGGCCGCTGAAGGCCGGCCAGGGCGGCTGCGCCAGGCCGAGCATGGCCGCCTCCTCGGCGCCGATAGACAGGCCCACGGGCCGCAGCTCGCGCTCCCCCGCCTGCAGGACCACGCCCTCGGCGTAAGGCAGCAGGGCGCGCGAATAGCCCCGCAGCTTGGCCTCGATGGCCCGCAGGCTTGAGGCGGTCACGGGCGAGCCCGGGGCCAGAAGCTCGTAGGCGGCGAAGCCCTCCGGGGGCTCGAAGCCCAGCAGCTCGCGCACGCGGCCGGGCTTCGCGTCGGCGATGCGGCCGAAGCCCGTGTTGATGATCAGGCCCGAGCGGACGATGGGCTGGAGGGGTTCGGGCAGCAGGAGCACGGCGCCGTCGAAGCTCGGGTAGGGTTGCGGCGTCTCGCCCGGCCAGCCGCGGCCCGGTGCGGCGTAGCCCTCCTTGTAGCCCTCCACGTCGAGGACGAAGGGCAGCGGCGCATAGACCCGCGCCAGGGAGCCGGCGCGAGGTTCCAGCACGGCCGCGACCTTGAGCCTGGCCTCCACGGCCTCGCTGCGGCCGCCGCGGGACCGGGTGACCCGCACGGCGATCTCTTCACCGGGTTTCGCCCCGGCCAGCCGCGCGGCCTCGGTCGTGAGGACCACCTCGCCGTCGCCGGGCACCGCCCCGCCGTTCTCCAGAATGAGGGGGTCGCCGGGGGCCGTGGGGATGAGGTCGAAAAGGGCCGTGCCGGAATCCTGCGGCAGGACGACGGTGATGACCGAGGACAGGGGCAGGATGGTCGGGGTCAGGAAGCCCACGCCCGGCCAGGCGGCCAGGCCGTCGAACCATTCGGGGGCGAACTCGCGGGTCTGGGTGGGCCGGATCTCGCGGAAGACGGGGTCCTCCACCAGGCGCTCGCGCAGGGTCTGGATGGTGCCGTGCTTGAGGCCCAGCAGGACCAGCAGGGGTGAAATGACCGCCGCCAGGGCGATGACCAGGCACAGGGTCAGGACCCACTCGTGGCGCAGGTGGGCGGCGGCCAGGAGCGGAATCTGGCGCAGGGGGCTGCCCTGCCCGCTCACTTCACCCTCCCCTGCACGGGCCGGCAGACCGAGCGGGTCATGCCCGGCGACACGGCCTCGAGGTCGAAGGTGTAGGCCGCGTCGGCCAGTTCCATGACCAGGTCCGTGTCGTGGGTCACGACGACCACGGCCGCGGACTCCTCCCGGGCCAGGCGGTGCATGTCGTCCATGATGGCCCGGGCGCGGGCCTTGTCCACGGCGGCCGTGGGTTCGTCGGCCAGGACCAGGTGCGGCCCGTGGGCCAGGGCGCGCAGGATGGCCGCGCGCTGGCGCTGACCGATGGACAGGGACGACGGCATGCGGTCCAGGCAGCCCTCGAGGCCCATGGCCCGCGCCAGGGCGTCGATGCGCCCGGCCGGGACGCCGCCGCTGATGCTCCCGGGCAGTTCGATGTTCCGGCGCACGCTCAGGAAGGGCAACAGGCCCCCGGTCTGCAGCACGTAACCGAAGAACTCCCGCCGCAGGGCCGCCAGGGCCCCCTCGTCGCCTCCTGCCCACAGGGCCGCGGCGTCGGCCGGGGGCGCGTGCGAATGCGCGGCGATCTCGAAGCGGTCCACGCTGCTGGGCGCCATGACCAGGGCCAGGATGTCCAGCAGCGTGCTCTTGCCGCAACCGCTCTCGCCGATGACGGCCACCATGCTCCCCGGCGCGACCTCGAAGGCCGGCACGCGCAGCTCGAAGACGCTGTCGCCTTGGCTGCGCGTCTTGACCAGCCCCTCCAGGCGGATCATGGGTTCGATCCTTTCAGCCACAGGCTACGGCAGATAGTCGAGGTGCAGCGGGTACACCAGGTCCTGGTCCGGGTCCGTGTCGTTGATGCGGAACCAGGCGTCGACCTGCTCGTTGATGGTCCGGTACTGGTCGAGCTTGGCCAGGATGCTCCACTCCAGCTGCGAGCGTTGCTCGGCCGTCATGCTGGCGAACATGTCGTCCGTCAGGGACAGGATGTCGCTCTTGTAGGGCAGGCTCTGGATGAAGGCCGGCAGGAGCCCGGTGTCGGCCAGGCGCACGGCCCCTCCCAGGTCCTCGGGACGCTTCATGGCCTGTCCGGCCACGCCCTGCAGGGCCTCGAAGAACTGCCCCTGGGTGACCTCGGCGCGCATGACGGCCTGCACGACCTGATCGAGGGTCTGGGACAGGGTGGAGAGCTGCTCGCGCGTGACCAGGACGCGCACGTCCAGGGCCTTGTCGGCCGGGTTGACGAGGTCGCGGTCCATGGCCCAGGCCACGATGTCCTTGGGCGGGTTGGCCTCCTTGCCGACGTACTCGATGAGGGCGGCCTCCCACAGCTTGTCGAACTCGGCCAGGGGCGCGGCGGCGTCGGCCACCTGCGTGCCCATGGTCTCGCCCAGCAGGGTGCGGATGCGGCCCGTCAGATGCTCGGCCAGGGCCAGGTACTCGCTCTCCTGGAAGGCGTTGACCTCCTTGATGGCCGAGGCGTCTTCCTGGCCGCGCACGCGCGCCAGGTGGCCGAACTGGGCCATGGCGCGCTCGTGGTCCTCCTTGGCGCGCGGGTCCTGCAGGTGGATGGCGAAAAGGTGCACCTGGGCGTCGTCGTACTCGCGCCGCAGGTCGGTCTCGTCCTTGCCCGTGGTGTTCTGCTTGTGGCCCTTGGGGTGGGAGCTGGCGTCGCCCACGAGGACGACGAAGCGCAGGGCCCCCTCACGCCACTTGGAACGCAGGGCCTCGTCAACGCCGGCGAAGGCCTCCTCGGCGTAGTCGACGCTGCCCACGGCCGTGGCCGCGGCGTCCTTCTCCAGGAGGCCGACCAGCGCGTCGGCGTCCACCAGCTCGGGGGTCAGGTTGCGGGTCACGTACTCGAGCTGCGGCGCGACCTCCAGGGAGTCGCGGTAGACCACCAGGCCGAAACGGAAGCGGTCGGCCGTCTCGCCGCTGAAGGAGCGGCTCATCTGGGCCACGGCCTGGCGGGTCATGTCGATGAAGGGCTGCATGCTGCGGCTGGTGTCGATGACGAAGACGATGTCGGCCTTGA
>CALMTS010000110.1 GCA_937872685.1 uncultured Desulfomicrobium sp. | reverse complement strand
GGATGATGACCGGCGTGGGCAACGCGCCCGGGCCCTACACCGGCCTGGACGAGGAGACACTGCAGCTGTTGGCCAACACCATGTGGCACATCGTGCGCCAACGCCGCATGGAGCAGAGCGAGAGCGAAAGCCGCGAGCGGCTGGGTTCGACCCTGGACGGGCTGGCCGCGCACATCGCGCTGCTGGACGGCGACGGGGCCATCCTGCTGGTCAACACGGCCTGGCGGGAATTCGCCCGCGCCAACGGGGTCGATCCGGACCGCGTCTCCGAGGGCGCCAACTACCTGCACGTCTGCGACGCGGCCACGGGCCTGGACCGGCAGTCCGCCGCGGCGTTCGCGGCCGGAATCCGGGACGTCCTCGACGCCCGGCAGGACGCGTTCATGCTCGAATACCCCTGCCATTCGCCGGAAACCCAGCGCTGGTTCATCGGGCGCGTCACGGCCTGCGCCGGGCGGGTGCGGCAGGCCGTCGTGGCCCACGAGAACATCACCGCCCGCAAGCTCGCGGAGATCGAGCTGCAGCAGGCCATGACCGAGGCGAACCGTTTCAGGGAGGCGCTGGATCACGTCTCCACCTACGTGTACATCAAGGACACCGAAAGCAGGTACGTCTATGCCAACCGCCAGACCCTGGAGCTGTTCGGGTGCACCGCCGCCGAATTGCCCGGCTCCGACGATTCGCGCTTTTTCCCCGCGGAGACCGTGCGGCGGCTGCGCGAAATCGACCTGCGCGTCTTCCAGGGGCAGAAGACCGCAGAGGAGATCCACGTGCCGGGTCCGGCGAACGGGGCGCGCATCTACTGGGAAATCAAGACGCCCATCTACGCCGGGCCCGAAGGCGGGCCGGTCTGGGGGCTGCTGGGCATCTCCACGGACATCACCGAGCGCAAGAACATCGAGTCCAGGCTGCTCCGGGACCTGCGCCTCCGGCAGACCCAGGCCCGGCTGTACAAGCCCCTGGTCCAGCCGGACATCTCCCTGCGCGACATCTCCGGCATCGTCGTGGACGAGTCCCGGGAGCTGCTGGGCTGCGCCGAAGGCTATGCCGGGACCCTCGGTCTCGACCTCGCCCTGTACGCGCAGGCTTCGGCACGCATGGCGGAGGAATGTACGGTGGACGGAAGCACGTCACACCTTGTCTTCCCCACGAACGCCGACGGGTCCTACCCCGGCCTGTGGGGGCACAGCCTGAACACCCTGGAGCCCTTCTACACCAACGACCCGGCCGGGCATCCGGCCGCCCGGGGCCTGCCTGAGGACCATGCGCGGCTCGCGTCCTTCCTGTCGGTCCCGGTCTGCCTGGGAGAGAGGCTCGTGGGCCAGATCAGCCTGGCCAACAAGCCGGGAGGCTTCAACGGGGACGACCTGGAAGCCATGGCCCAGATCTCCGAGTTCTACGCCCTGGCCATCCAGCGCATCATGACGCAGCACGCGCTGAAGAACGAGAAAGTGCTGCTGGAAATGATCCTCGACGGCATCCATGCCGGCATCCTGGTCATCCACCCCGCGACGTGGCGCGTGGAAGACGCCAACCTGAACACCCTGCGGCTCTTCGGATGCGCGCGCGAGGAGCTGATCGGTGCGGCCTTCGACGATCTCGGGTGGCAGACCATCGACGGCCGGGAGGTGTCCGCGAGCCGCGCCCTGCAATCCTCAGGGCCGCGCAGCGAGTTCCTGCTGGAGAGGCCCGACGGCAGTTCCGTCCCCGTGGGCACGACCCTGGTCCGGACCAGGATCAACTCGACGGAGATGATCCTGGTCATCATCTTCGACATTTCGAGCCAGAAGGAACTCGAACGCCAGCTCCTCCTGGCCCAGAAGCTCGAATCCCTGGGACAGCTCGCGGCCGGCATCGCGCACGAGATCAACACCCCGTCCCAGTACGTCAACGACAACCTGCACTTCATTTCCGACGCCTTCAGCCAGATCACGGGCCTGATGAAAAAGGCCGCCGAGCACGGGCTGGACGAGCAGTGCAGGATGCTCTGGGCCGAGCACAACGTGGACTTCCTGATGCAGGAGATCCCCCTGGCCCTGTCGCAGTCCGTGGACGGCATCGCCCGCATTTCCACCATCGTGACGGCCATGAAGCGCTTCTCGCATCCCGGCAGCGACCAGCGCGACGCCATCAACATCAACGAGGCCCTGCGGACCACCGCCCTCATCAGCCGCAACGAGTGGAAGTACCACGCCGAACTCGTCTTCGACCTCGACGAGGACCTTCCGCTGATTCCGGGGTATGCCAACGACCTCAACCAGGTGTTCCTGAACGTGCTGGTCAACGGCTCCCAGGCCATCGAGCAGGTCGTGGCCGGAACGGGCGGGATGGGCACCCTGACCATCTCGACGCGCCGCAAGGGGGACTGGGTCGAAATACGGTTCCGGGACACGGGCTGCGGCATCCCGCCGGAACACCTGCCGCGCATCTTCGACCCGTTCTTCACCACCAAGCCCGTGGGCAAGGGGACGGGCCAGGGGTTGGCCATCAGCTACCAGATCATCAGCAAGCACGGCGGCCGCATCGAGTACGCCAGCACACACGGACAGGGGACCGAATGCGTCATCAGCCTCCCCCTGTCGAGCCAAGGAGAGTGACATGATCCCGTCTTTACGCATCCTGTTGGTGGACGACGAGCCCCACGTGCTGGCCGCGTTGCGCCGGATGATCTTCATGCGGCGCCCCCAATGGGACATCGCCTGCGCCGAGAGCGCCGTGGAGGCCCTCGCGGTGATGGAGGCCCGGCCGGCCGATATCATCGTGTCGGACGTGATGATGCCCGGCATGGACGGTGCGATGCTGCTGAAGATCGTCCGCGAGAAATGGCCGGCCACCATCCGCATCGCCCTCTCGGGCCAGGTCGGGATCAACCAGGTCGTGCAGAGCATCCGCTGCGTCCACCAGTACATCGGCAAACCCTGCGAAGGGGACATGCTGATCCGCAAGATGGAGCTGATGGTCGAATGCCGGGAGGTGCTGCTCGACCCGGACATGCAGCGCCTCGTCGCCGCCATCGACACCCTGCCCGTGGTTCCGGAAGTGTTTCTGGCCATCCAGGGCGAATTCGAACGCCCCGACCCGTCCATCGAAAAGATCGCCTCGCTCATCCAGCGCGACATGTCGCTGGTGGCCAAGGTGCTCTCGCTGGTCAACTCCCCGTTCTTCGGGCTGGCGCGCTGGGTCCAGGACATCCAACAGGCCATCAGCCTCCTGGGGCTGGACATCATCCGCGCCACGATCCTGACGTCGAGCATGTTCATGAGCTACGAGAAGATGGGGCTGGCCGACCTTTCCATCCAGTCCCTGAGCGAGCACAGTTTCCGCGTGGCGACCATCTGCCGCTGCCTGGCGGCGCATCTGGGCATGGGCCGGCACGAGATCATGAACTGCTCCACCGCCGCCATGCTGCACGATGTGGGCAAACTCGCCCTCGCCGCATCCTACCCGGACAAGTTCAGGCAGGTCGTGGACCTGCTTCTGCGGGAAAACGTCCCGCTGGTGGAGGGTGAGCGCAGGGTCTTCGGCACCACCCACGCCGAACTCGGCGCGTACATGCTCGCCCTGTGGGGCATGGAGAGCGCCGAAGTGCGGGCCATCGGGCTGCACCACCGGCATGCGGCCTTCGATTCGAGCCTGCCCATGCTGCTGCATGTGGCCGACGTCATGGACCACAACTGCGTCCGCCTGCGTCCGGACCATTGCGCGCACCGGTTCAACCCCGGAATTGCCGAAAACGAGGAGCAGCGGGTCCTGTTGCAGGAGTGGGTCGGTATCGTGCATGAGAAATGGGCCGATTTGAACACGTCCACCCCGTTCGACCCCGCAGGGCTGTTCGCCGGGGCATGAAACGCCGGGCAGTGCCGCGGCCTGCCGAGGAGACACCTTTGAAGAACCCCAAGCTCGCAACCCTGCTTCTGGCCAAATCCTACGCCGACAAGGGCGACCCCGACGGTCCATTGCTATACAGCGGACAACGTTATCTCCCAAATGTAACGCAACTTCAATAA
>CALMTS010000109.1 GCA_937872685.1 uncultured Desulfomicrobium sp. | reverse complement strand
ATCTCGCGCTCCAGCTCAAGGCCCCGGCTGGTCAGGACACGCAGCTCCTCCTCGGCCTGGGCCAGGGCCTGGCGGTGCCTGGTCCACTCCTGGCTGCCCAGGCTGACCTGGCGCAGGCGCGACTGCAGCTCCTTGTAATGCGCAACAGCCAGGGTGATCTCCCGGCTGGTGGCCCGTGGCCGGAACAGCCCGTCGGCCTCGCGCTCAAGGCCGTCGATGACGGCCCGAAGGGACGCGAAGCCCGCTCCGGCCGAGAACAGGGCCTGCCCGATCTCGCCCTCCTGATCGAGGATGCTCTGCCCTCCCTGGACAAGGGTCTCGTGGTTGATGCCGTACATGCTGGAAAAGAGGTCCTGCCCCAGCCCCTGCAGATACGGGGCGAGGGCCTCGGCGGGCAGGGGCTGGTCCTGCGCGTCGAAGAGGTCGTTCTTGTTCTTCTTGCGCCGGTAGAAACACAGCTCGCCACCGTTGGCGCGCTGCAGGCAGCCGCCGACCAGCAGCTGGTCGTAGGCGTGCAGGAAATTGTCGCCGGTGCGGGGCGGGAACCCGTAAAAAAGGGCCTGCAGCGCGCGCATGGCGCTCGATTTGCCCGCCTCGTTGGGGCCGTGGACGACGTGCAGCCCGGGGAGGGCCGAATCGAAGTCCAGCACACGGTCGCTGAACGGCCCGTAGGCCTTGAACTCCAGGCGTTTGATCTTCATGCGCCCTCCTGCAGCCTGGACAAGAGCAGATCCCTGACCTCGTCGCGCAGCATGGCCAGCCCCTCCCCGTCCGGGCCGAAGGGATCGGCGTCCCCCAGCAGCTCGGCGGGAAGCCTGGAGCGCAGGGCCTCGAACTCGGGCACCATTTCCGTGAGCGGGGAGGCGTCGAGGCGCAACTGCGCGATGGCCTGCATCAGGCCGCCGAGCGGGGAATCGGCATCCGGGGGCTCGTTGCCGGAGACAAGGGGTTTCGTGGCGATACGCAGCTTTTCGAGCCACACGTCGCCCAGGTCCGCGGCCATGACGCGGAAGTCATCGCGCAGGCCCTCCTCCCGGCGATGCAGCTGTTCATGCAGGGCGCTGCGCCCCTCAAGCACGACCCGCAGCGCCACGGGGTGGCCTTCGGCGTCGCGCCGTTCACGCTCCATGGCCTCGCGCACGCGGTCGGCAACGGCTTCGATGCGCTCGCACGACGCGAGGTCCACCCGGCAGAGCGCAAAGCGCAAGACATCGAGACACCGGAATTTCGCTTCCGTGATCCGCCCGTCCTCGACGGTGACGAGGCGGCAGCCCTTGGCCCCGGCTTCGCGGATGTGCCGGCCCTGGATGTTGCCGGAAAAGACCACCCACGGATGGGTCTGAACGACCTCGCCCTGGTGCACATGTCCCAGGGCCCAATAGTCGTAGCCCTTGGAGGCCAGGCCTTCCAGGGTGCACGGGGCGTAGGGCTCGTGCCCGGCGCGGCCGGTCAGGCTGGTGTGCAGCAGGCCGATGTTGCACAGGCCGGGCAGGGCCTGCGGATAGGCGCGGCTCAGATCCTCGGTCACGCTGCGCCCGGCGAAGCTCTGGCCGTGGATGGCCACGCCCAGCTCATCGAGCGTCCTTGTCTCCGGTTTCCTGTGGGAAAAGATGGTCACGTTGTCCGGCAGGCTCAGGGCGCGGGTCAGGGAGCTGGCCGCGTCATGGTTGCCGGCAATCAGGAAAACCCGGATGCCCGCCTCGCGCAGGCGGCCCATGCGGTGGGTGAAGTACAGGCCGGTGTTGTAGTCCTTCCAGTCGCCGTCAAAGAGGTCACCGGCCAGCAGGACGAAGGCCGCGCCCTCGTCGATGGCGAGGCTGACCAGATTGTCGAAGGCCCGCCGCGCGGCCCCGCGGATCTGCTCCACGGGGGCGTCGGGGTAGGATTCGAGGCCCCTCAGGGGGCTGTCGAGATGGATGTCTGCGGCATGGATGAAGCGGAACATGAAATCTCCCGGTTGCGGCGCGGTCACGTTTCAACGGGGCAGCATGAAGGAATGGCGCCCGCGATGCAAGTCCCGCCGTATTCGTCAGGAGGCTTCGGTCCGCTCCCGGGAGGCCGGGACGATGCCGCTCAGGGCGGCGGACAGGCCGGCCATGGAGACCGGCTTGGAAAGGTAGCCGTTCATGCCCATGGCCAGGAACCGTTCGCGGTCGCCGGACAGGGCGTAGGCGGTCAGGGCGATGACGGGGATGTCCGGGTCGATGCCGGGCAGGGCCCTGCGGCGGATCATGCGCGTGGCCTCGGTGCCGTCCAGGCCGGGCATCTGGATGTCCATGAGGACGCAGTCGTAGGGCTCCAGGCGCAGCAGTTCCAGGGCCTCCTGCCCGTCCTGGGCGCAGACGGCGGAATGGCCGAGTTTCTCCAGAAGCTTCATGATCATGAGCTGGTTGACGCTGTTGTCCTCGGCCACCAGGATGCGCAGCCCGGCCCCGGCCACGGGGCAGCAGGTCTGCTCCTGGGCGCAGGGCAGCCCTGCCGGCGTTTCCCCGGCGCAGATCCCGACCTTCACGCTCACGACCACCGTGGTCCCCTCGCCGGGGTTGCTGTCGAGGCGGACCCTGCCGCCCATGAACCCGACGATGCGCTTGACGATGGACAGCCCCAGCCCCGTGCCCGAACCCGGCGTCTGCAATGCCGGGGAAGCCTGCACGAACGGCTCGAACAGCGCCGCCTGCTGTTCCCGCGGGATGCCCACCCCCGTGTCGGCCACACGGATCTCCATGCGCCCCCTGTCCCCCTTCTGGAACGGCATCGAAAGGCCGATGCGTATCTCTCCCTCGTGCGTAAACTTCACGGCGTTACCCACGAGGTTGTAAAGGATCTGGCGCATGCGCACCTGGTCCGCGCTGATGAACCTCGGCATGCCCTCGTCGATGTCGACGATCAGCTCCACCCCCTTGCTGCGGGCCGGGAAGCGGAAGGTTTCGCCGACGCTCTGGGCCAGGGCGTGCATGTTGAAATCCACGGGCACGAGCTCGAACTTGCCGGACTCGATCTTGGACAGGTCGAGGATGTCGTTGATGATGGCCAGCAACCCCTCGCCCGAATTCATGGCCACATCGAGATACTGGCTGCGCTCGGCGTCCAGGTCGCCCATGCGCACGAGCTGCAGCATGCCCAGCAGGCCGTTCAGCGGGGTGCGGATCTCGTGGCTCATGTTGGCCAGAAACTCGCTCTTGGCCTGGTTGGCCACCTCGGCCTGCTTCTTGGCGGCTTCGAGCCGAAGTTCGGATTCCTTGCGCTCGCTGATGTCGCGCGCGATGCAGAGCACGGCCTGGGCCCCTTCGTGGCTGAAGAGCTTGGCGCTGACCTCCACGGGAATGAGCCGCCCGTCGCGGGAGACATGGCGGGCCTCGTACACGGCGTACCCGTCGCTGCACAGCCGCCGCTGCAGCTCTCCGGCGTGCTTGAGTTCGTAGAGATGGGTCATGTCCCTGGGCCCCAGGCGCAGCAGTTCGTCACGGGAATAGCCTAGGGCGGCGCAGCCCTGAGAATTGGCGTCGCGGAAAAGGTCGAGGCGGCCCTCCGGATCGAGGCCCACCACGTACATGGCGTCGCTTGCGGTCTCGAAAAGCACCCGGTAGCGCTCCTCGCTTTCCCGCCGGGCCTGGCGCGCCAGCATCCTGTCCGTGATGTCCGCGCAGGCCCCGAGGACGACCTTGCGCCCCTGGAATTCCACCAGGGCCGGGACGTATTCTATCCATCGGACCGAACCGCCCTTGCGATGGATCCTGAACTCGGACCGTCCGCAGGCGTCCGGCACGGCGTCGCAGACCGCGTCCTGATGCGCGGGGTCGACCATCTCGCGGAACATGGTCCCCGTAAGCTCGTCGAGCCCGTAGCCCGTGATGGCCTCCGCGGCGGGGTTGGCGTAGAGAATCCGCCCGCCGTCGAGGAGCAGCACGCCCATGGATGAATGTTCCGTCAGGGTCCGGAAGAGGTATTCGCTCTCGTTGAGCTTCTCCATGAGCGCGTCGTTGCGCAGCTGCAGCAGAGTGTACGTGGCGAACTGGCGGTTGGTCCTGTAGGCCATGATGAACATCATCGCGGTGAAGATGAAGAACAGCAGGGCCATGCCCCGGAAAAAAGGATCGCCTGCCTGGGTGGCCAGAATGACCTGCATGGGCAGCGCCTGCGGAATGGCGAAAAACACGAAGTTGGGCAGCAGGTGGGCGAGGTAGACGGCCGCGCCCGTCAGTGTCCCGCCCACGAGCAGGATGTGGAAGGCCTGCCCCAGGGGGGGAAGTTCGGTGAAAAACAGGGGGGCCGACAGTCCCCATATGATACCGGTGCACAAGGTGCCCAGGGCCAGAAGGCGGGACCATTGCGCCACGGACAGCCGCCCGCGCAGCCGGTGGAAAAGAAAGACGGTGACCAGCCGCGGGACGGAGAAGAGCACCAGGGCGCCGTACCAGAGGGCGATGTGCAGGGTCGGCAGGTGGCCGTAGAGGAACGCCAGGAAGATGCCCCCGTTGAACACGCTCGCGGCAATGGAGACGCGCGAGTTGGCGACGAGGAATTCCAGCTGCCGTTCCTGCAGCTTTCCGCGCACGAGCGGACTCTCAGGGACGAACGTCGGTTCCGGAGTTTCGTGCAGGATCATGGCGTCCCCCAATGTTTGCGTTCAACCGGCGCGCAGGAGCCGGTGTTCAGAAAAGAGGCGTCTCCTGGCCGTTCACTTTCAGCATCCCCTGTTTGAGAACGGCGCGGGTCCTGATCTTCCCGCCATCCCGCATTATCAGATTTCGCGCAAGGAGCGGATCGAGCTCGGCGTCCACCGTCTGCCGCGCCAGGGCGTCAAGCCCCGCCCCATCCGCGCTCCCGCCTCCGGCTGCCGTCCCCTCCAGGCTGCTCCGGACCAGGCCGACCAGCAGGGACTCGTCCACGGCCATCTCGGCGGTGGCGTCGATGCGCCGGAGCATGGCCAGGAGATTGGCGGAGGGCGCGTCCCCTGGGGGATCAAGCCTGACGTGCAGGGTCGATTCCATGTCCCCCATGGACGTGGGCACCTTCAGGGCGTGCACGCGAAACTCCGGAGTGCCGGCCAGCAGTTTCTCGAACAGCCGCGTATAGAGTTCAGCGGTCCGTTCCCCGCCCGCATCCTGCGCGGAACCGTAGAGCTTCCTGAATTCTGTCTGGAACTCGCTCAGGGCCGCCGCGTCCACGTTGACGGTCTCCATGTCGCAGACAGCCGGCCCCCAGTCGATCCCGCCGGCGGCGCCGCGCTCGACGCTGACCGTCTGCCGGTAGCGGATCATGTTGCCCTCGATGCCGCTGTCTGAGATGAAGCGCAGCCCGCCGAGGGTCACGGGGCCTTCTCCGGCGCTTGTCGCGTTGAGGGTTTCAAGGGAGCCTTCGACCTTTCCCACAAAAACCAGCGGCAGCGCCTCGATGACGTCGAAACGGCCCGAAAAGCCTTCCATGGCCAGGACGCCTTCGGCGAACGTCCCCGCGAAGCCGGGGGCGGCGTACTCCCCGCGCAGCGCCCCGGTGCTGGGATCCTGGGAGGCCTTCACCGTCAGGCCCCCCCAGGAGAAGCTCTCGCCGTCCCTGCGCACCTCGAAAGCCGGGACAAGCACCTCCCCTTCCACCTCGCCGTCAAAGCCGATGCGGACCGTGGATGTGGTCCGGGACAGCTCCGGCACCTGCGTGAAAATCTCTCCAAGGGGGCCGCCCTGGGGTACGGGCTCCACGGTGCTGTCGACGAGGGCGAGCATGGGCGCGGCCCCCGCGCCCGAGGCGGGGAAGGGGCCGTGGTGGAAGACGTGGCGCACGGCGAACCGGGACGTCCTGACCGGCTCGTCGCCGGAATCACCGGGCACGGCCACCTCGACCAGGGTCACGGCGTCCGAACTGAAGA
>CALMTS010000108.1 GCA_937872685.1 uncultured Desulfomicrobium sp. | reverse complement strand
AAACAAAATAATAAAGCCAATCAGGCCGTTCCAAATTTTCCGCGAAGAAAAGTGAGTTTCGATTTGAGCCATGTGATTCAAACTTCCAGATTTTCTCTGATGGTGCAAAATGCCAGTACCGACGCCGGCAACACCACCATATCCCCCACCCAAGCCGTAACCATAATCACCGCACTCAACCCCCCAAAATTCATCGTCGGCGTAAAATTGCTGAACAGCAGCACTCCGAATCCGATAGTCAGGATGGCAGACGTGGCGGTAATGGCCACGCCTTTTTCCATGGTCACCTGCCGCAGCGTTTCCCGGACCGGAATGCCCGTGGCGCGTTTGCGGTTGTATTCCGTCAAGTAATGTATCGTGTCATCAACGGCTATGCCCAGGGCCACGACCGAGATGAGCGCGGTGGCCGTATTCAAGGGTACGCCAAGGGCTCCCATGATTCCGAAGTTCACGGCGATGGGAAAGATGTTGGGGATGATGCTCAGTGCGCCGGTAGCAAAGGAGCGCAGGGCCAGGAACATGATGAGGAAGATCACGGCCGCGGCCAAAGCCAAGCTTTGTATTTGGCCCCAGACCAGGGCGTCGATGGTGTTGACGTCCTGTACGGCCCGGCCCGTGATGCGGATGTCCAGGCCGCCGGCGTCCAGACCCGCGATGAAGGACCGCAGTTCGTCGATGATTTTGGCCTGGCCTGCCGAGCTGTGTTCCGACAGGCGGACCAGGATGCGCGCGTGGTCGTAGTCCGCGGTGATGAAGTCCTCGATGTCGTCGGAATCGTAGAGGAGCAGGTACTGCGAGACCATCTCACGACTGTCCGGCAGGGCGTGGAACGCGGGGTCTTCGTTGTGGAAGGCCTGGTTCATGTCTTTGAGGAAATCGACGAAGGACATGGTGCGGTCCACCCCGCCAAGACTTTCGGCGCGGGCCTGCAGCTTTTCGATTATCCGCAGGTTCGCGGGGTCGCGGAAGGCGTCGGGCGCGCCGGCCTTGAGGGAGATGTCAACGGAACCGACACCGCTCAGACGGGATTCCACAAAGTCCAGATCCTGGCGCAGAGGCGTGGTGGATTTGAAGAATTCCAGCAGGTTTGTCTCCACCCTGATGGTTGAGGCCTGCCAGGCCGACGCAGCCATGAGCACTGCGGCAGTGAAGCTGATGGCTTTCGGGTGTGCCTGCACGAAATCGGACAGGCGCTGCAGGGGGCGGGTGAAAGAAGCGCCGCCCTGTCCGCGCGTGAAGATGCGCTGGGGGTTGCACCGCAGGAGCAGGGGCGGCAGCAGGAGGAACGAAAAGATGAACTCGAAGACCATTCCCAGGGAGGCCGTGTAGGCGAAGTCCCTGATGGGCGGGATGTCGCTGACCGCCAGGGAGATGAAGCCCACGGCCGTGGTCAGGCTGCACAGGAAGCTCGGGGTGACGACCCGTTGCAGGATGCCCTGCAGGGCCCTTTCGGGACTCCGGGCTTCAGTCAGTGCGTCGCGTTCCAGGTGGGCGAAGATATGGACCACGTCCGACAGGGCCATGGCCATGATCAGCGGCGGGACGATGGTCGTGATGTTGTTGAGCGTGATGCCCAGGAGGGGGAAGGCCCCCATGGTCGCCCCTGTGCAGACGGAGATGTTGACCACGGCGAGCATCGTCAGCCGCAGGTTGCGAAAGACAAGCCAGACGGTCAGGGTCACGAACAGGTAGCACAGCGGGATGAAGATCGAGACGTCGGCCTTCATGTAATGGCTCAGGCCGTAGTTGGTCACGGTC
>CALMTS010000107.1 GCA_937872685.1 uncultured Desulfomicrobium sp. | reverse complement strand
GCGGTGATGCCGTCCAGCAGGGCCTGGTTGCCATTGACGGTGTCGGCGAAACTTACGGTGTGGAAACACACGTTGTACTTTTCGGACAGGGCGGCGGCGACCTTCAGGGAGCCTTCACCGAGGTTCTCCTGGCCGTCGGACAGGATGATCACGGCATTGCGGCCCTGAGCGCCCTGCAGGCTGGGCTCGAGGGCCATGAGGCCGACTCCCAAGGGGGTGGGGTTGTTGCCGATGAGGGTCGGGACCTTGGCGATGGACGCGCCGTAGGAAGCCTGGGCATAGGGTTCCAGACCCTGGATCTGTCCGGCCGGAGCTGCGGTGGCCAGACCGCCGTTGTAGCCCAATTCGGGGATCATGGCGTTCATGCGCTCCAGGATGGACTTGGCCAGGGCGATCTTCTTCGTCTTGGTGCCGACGTACTTTTCATCCATGGAGCCGGAGCGGTCCACAAGGATGATGAAATTGTCGACTTTCTTAACGTAGGCAGTTGCTGCGTATGCAGAGGACGCGGCAAAAGTGAGCAAAATGAAGGCTGTGAGCAGTTTTTTCGTGAATTTCATGCATCATCTCCGTTGAAATTTTGTCTTATGCAAGACTGGCTTGCTGTTTATGATTCAATTGCTGTGAGAATTAATCCTTATACATCAAATTGATACTTTTAAAAGCCACCTCCTATTGCAGTAATAATTTGCTATTGATAAGTGATAACATATTGCTATTTTCTGGTATTGCTTGTCAGGAGTGGTGCTCGTAAATTAGGGTCAATGTTGCTCGACTTGGCATTATCCGGGCGCCCCCTCCAAGAGCGGACAGCGGATTGGATGCATAATGATGGCTTGCGTATTTCATGAAGTTGCTGATTACCAATATGAGCAATATTCAAGCCAGTTGTGACAGGATTTTCAGGGGAGACTGCAAGCTGCCGCCAGCGCAGAAGGCCAAGCGAAAGCCCTGTTGATTTGTCGATGCGATAGCCCTCGCCACTCAATGTTTCATGGGCGCGGAGGCCGATCGTCAACTGGGGCTGCGGTGATGGATGCAGTGTGTCCGTTGTTCCTCAAATTGGACTCCGCCAATCGGTTTTTTACGAACACCAGTTCATTGCGGGTGTTAAATGTCGCCTGGCAGGCGAAATATCGCCTTGACGCGAGTCGAGATCACGGATTGGATATCGAGACGATGATAAACTTCCTCCCAAGGGCTACGTGAAACTGACGATGAAAAGTATTTTTTACGACTACCACAAACGAATCTCCGAAATATCCGCCAACATGGTCAAGGCCACGAAGGAGGAACTCGATGCCGAGATTCAGCGATCACTGAAGGAGGCATTGCAGCCGCTGGGTGTGGATCGCGGGGGGCTTCTCAAGGTTTTCGAGGATTCGCCGGTCGTTCACATCGCATATGCTTGGTATAATGACGGATTTGAGCCTGTCTCCAAGGAAATAAACTTGGCGGAGAGATATCCCTGGGCCTATCGGCTCATCGTTGTCCAGGGAAAGACCTGGGCCATGTCGCGACTTGAAGATCTGCCGCCCGAGGCCGATGTCGACCTGCAGTCATATCGTCTTCTGGGGTCCAAGTCGGTTCTCAGCATCCCATTGTTCATGGGGCGGAAGGTCACGTACATATTCACGGTCAACGCCCTGAGAGAGGAACGGGACTGGCCCGAAGAGCTTGTCGTGCATCTGCGCCTGCTCGGAGAAATTTTTGTGAGCGCCTTGCAGCGGAGAGCGGACGACTATGCTTTGCTCGAAGCCAAGGAACGTCTCGCACTGTCCGTGGAATCCGCAGGAGCCGGTCTTTTGGATCTTGATCTTGAAAGCGGCGTCTACTGGACTACAGAAAGGGCTCGGGAGATCCTCGGCGTTGATTCCGGGCTGAGTGTCAAGTTCGAGAATTCCGTGAAATTGATTCATCCCGACGACAAGGCCATGTTCCAGAAGGTCATGGGCGAAGTCATCAGCACGAAAGGGCAGGCATGCATCGAATACAGGATCGTGCTGCCGAACGGGCAAATCCGCTGGCTGCAAAGGTGGGGGCGTTATCATGAGGGGTTCCCTGCGGGACGCCCCAGGCTTCTGGGGATAACCCTGGATGTGACTGACCGCAAACAGATGGAGCTGCAACTCAGGGAGCAGCTGCAGGAAATCGAACGCCTGCACGGCCAGCTGGAAGAGGAGAACTCCTACCTGCGAAGCGAAGTGATGTCCTGTCGGGAGCGGAAGAATCTGCACAACTTCGGCGAGCGGATGCAGGAGGTTCTGGTCAAGGTCGATCAGGTGGCCGGCACCGAATGCACCGTCCTGATCGAAGGGGAAACCGGGACCGGCAAGGAAGTGCTCGCGCAGGCAATCCATGAGAGCAGCCCCCGCTCAAACCGGATGATGATCAAGGTCAATTGCGCCGCGCTGCCGACCGCCTTGGTGGAGAGCGAACTGTTCGGACGCGAGAAGGGGGCGTTTACCGGAGCGCTCAGTCGGCAGGTGGGCCGCTTCGAACTGGCTCACGGCTCCACCCTGTTTCTCGACGAGATAGGAGAGATGCCGCTCGAGACGCAGGCCAAGCTGCTGCGGGTGCTCCAGGAGGGGGAATTCGAGCGTCTCGGGAGTCCGAAAACCATCAAGGTCGATGTGCGGGTCCTCGCCGCCAGCAACCGCGACCTGGCCGTGGAAGTCACCCAGGGTCGCTTTCGCCGCGACCTCTATTACCGTCTCAACGTCTTTCCGATTCTCCTGCCTCCGTTGCGCGAGCGCCGCGAAGACATACCGCAGCTGGTCTGGGAGTTCATCGGCGAATTCGGGGACCGGATGGGGAAAAAAATCCGCCGTATCGCCAAGAACGACATGGAGCGTCTCAAGGCCCATGCATGGCCCGGGAATATTCGCGAACTGCGCAATGTCATCGAGCACGCCATGATCGTCACCAAAGGGGACACGCTTGAACTGGAGCACTTGCTGGCGGCCGCTCCTCAAGACGAGCCGGTCGTGTCTCTGGAAGAGATGGAGCGTCGGCATATCCTCAAAATTCTCAAGATCACGGGAAACCGAGTCAGGGGTTCGGGCGGAGCTGCGGAACTGCTGGCCATCAACCCGTCGACCCTCTATTCGCGGATGCGCAAGCTCGGCATCAAAGCCAGGTCTTCCTGAGCATGTGAAGTGATATCTCAACGAAAAGTCGATATATCGCCTGGTTCGTCTCTCCCGTCCCCTTTCGAACTTCTTCGGATTCTGCAATAACTCCAAAATATTAAAGAACTAAGCGCCGCTTTCGGGCGGCGCGTGTCTTTGGCACTGATCATGAAACCCTGCGCGCATGATCATCTCCATCATCAAGATCTTCCCGCCTGCGGGTCGAGAGGGCGCCGTCATGGATGTCCTCGACTCGTTGAAGGGACCTGTCTCCTCCCTTGCCGGCTGTCTGGGGTGTTCGGTTTCCGTTGAGGTGGGGGAGGGTGAAGCGATCTGCTACACCGAGCGGTGGAGTTCCAGGGAAGCTCTCGACCGGCACCTGAATACGCCGCTCTACATGCGCCTGCTGGAAGTCATGGAATGCTCGCACAGGTCCCCGGAGGTCGAGTTTTTTGAAGTGGCCGATGCCCTTGGCATTGAACTGGTCGAGCAGGCCAGGAATCCCAAAGGGTGGAAACGATGAACCGATGGGGCGT
>CALMTS010000106.1 GCA_937872685.1 uncultured Desulfomicrobium sp. | reverse complement strand
CTCATGGCCGCAACGCCTTTTAATACAACCACAAGGAAGACGTGATGAAGAGAAGAGACTTTTTGCGCGGGTGTGCGGTGGGGGCTGTCGGTCTGGCCATGTCGCCGGTCGCGGGTTTCGCGTTTCCCACCGTGTTCCCGCACGGCACGACCATCTACAAGCCAGAAAAGTGCTGGTCCGGTTACACCCTGTTCGGCACGGAAGTCGAATCCGAAGGAACCGTACTCGTCGACATGAACGGCAACGTGGTCAAGCAGTGGAAGGACATCTGCCAGGAGGAGCATCCGCCCAAGCTGCTCAAGGGCGGTTACCTGGCCGGTTCGAGACGTCCCAGCCCCGAGAAGAAGGGCCGCGTCTGGGGCGATCCCAATTCCACGGATTTCGTGGTCGTGGACTGGGACGGCAAGGTCGTGCGGAAGTTGTCCAATGCAGGGTATCATCACGACTACCAGTTCGAGGGCAGCCCTGCAGGGTATCACTCCCCCGGCATGGAGGTTGATAACTACAAAGGCAAGATTCTCATTCTGACCAACAAGTTCGTCGAGAATCCCAAGATCACTGACAAGGTCCTTATGGACGACCATCTCATCGAGGTGGACAAGGACGGAAAGATCGTCTGGGAGTGGCTCGGAAACGAACATTTCGAGGAGTTCAACTTTCCGCCGGAAATGCTGGAGACCATGCGCAAGTACCCGACCTTCTCCATGTCCCGCACTCCGGGCATGAAGGGCGGCGACTGGATTCACGTCAACAGCGCCTCCTACCTCGGGCCCAACAAGTGGTATGCGGAAGACCCGGCCAAATACAGGATGTTCAACCCCGAGAACATCATCATCTCCTGCCGCCAGACCAATTCGAGCCACATCATCGAAAAGGCCACGGGCAAGATCGTGTGGCAGATCGGCCCTCTCTACTATCCCGACACCCCGTGGCTGTTCAACGGCGTGGAAGTCAAGAAAGCCTACAAGAACCTCGAGCAGATCATCGGCCAGCACCACACCCACATGATCCCCAAGGGTCTGCCCGGCGAGGGCAACATCATGATCTACGATAACGGCGGATATGCCGGTTACGGGCCCCGCAACCCCGGCGCCCACTTCGGCTGGTCCGACGCCCGCAGGGATTATTCCCGGGTCCTCGAGATCGATCCTCGCACGCTGGAGATCGTTTGGGAGCATTCCGCGAAGCAGATGGGGCTCCGGAACAAGTATCAGTTCTATAGCGATTACGTCAGTTCCGCTCAGAGGTTGCCGAACGGAAATACACTGATCACGAATGGCGCAGTCGGGCAGTTGCAGGAGGTGACTCCGGATCACGAGATCGTATGGGAGTACATCAGCCCGTATTATACTGTCGAAAATGGCAACTACAACCTTGTCTACCGGGCATACCGCATCCCGTATGACTATGTCCCCCAGCTGCAGAAGCCCAAGGAGTTGCCGGTCATTCCGCCCGACAGGGTGAATTTCAGGATCAAGCCTTCGGCCTAATCAGAGAAATTTAAACCAAGAAAGGAGTCTTTCGATGAAGAAGATCGTGTTGACACTGTGCATTGTCGTGATGGTGGCCTTGGCCGGAGGAATGGCCTGGGCCGGTGGAATCGTAAGCTTCAACAAGGCCACTGCGGAAGAACTCGCCGCCATCGAAGACGTGAGCATCCCGGCGGACCTGGCCAAGGCCATCGTGGAGTACCGCACGGCCAACGGCCCCTTCAAGGAGCCCACGGATCTGCTCAAGGTGCCGGGCATGACACAGGACTTCATCGAAGAGCTCAACCCCGTCGAAAAGGACGGCGACATTGTTTTCGATCCCGACGCGGAACCGGCCCTGGCCCCTTCCAAGTGCTGACGGAAAGCAACTTTTGCGGACGATGGCATAACGGCCGCAAAAAAGCGGGAGCTTCACGTGTCTGACGCAGCATGAGACCTCTCGTTCTTATCTCCTTGTGAAGTGTTACGAGCCAAGCACTTCAACCTCCTCACCAGGAAAGGCCCGGTCATCGACCGGGCCTTTCCCCTTTGGTGCGGCCTCATGCCGCAGAAGTGATCCCTGCTCTCGTCATTCGTTCATGGAGTAGGCGTCCATCTTGTCGTACAGGGTGCGCCGTCCGATGCCGAGGTATTGGGCGGCTTTCGTCCTGTTGCCCGAGGCGATGAGCAGGGCCTGGCGGATGGCCTGCTTTTCGGCCAGCTCCACGGCGTCCTTGAGAGGTACGGGGGTGCGGTCCTCTTCCTCCTCGAAGCGTTGTTCAGCTTGGGAGAAGAGGGTGTCGACGGTGATGGTCGGGCCGCTGGCCAGCAGCACGGCGCGTTCCAGAACGTTCTCCAGTTCACGGATGTTGCCCCTCCAGGGCGACTCCATGAGCACCGTCAGGGCGCAGGGGGCGATCTCGGTGATGCGTTTGTTGTAGCGTGAGCCGAGCTTGTGCACGAAGTAGTTGATGAACAGCAGCAGGTCCTCCTTGCGTTCCCTCAGGGGCGGGAGTTTCAGGGGGATGACGGCCAGGCGGAAGTAGAGGTCCTTGCGGAAACGCTGCTCCTTGACCTCGGCATTGAGGTCGCGGCTGGTGGCGGAGATGAAGCGGACATCGATCTTGACGGGCTTGTTGCCGCCCACGGGCTTGATTTCGAGTTCCTGGATGGCCCGCAGCAGCTTGACCTGGGTCGAGGGGGTCAGTTCCCCGATCTCGTCCAGGAAGATGGTGCCGCCCTGGGCCTCTTCCAGCAGGCCGCGTTTGGCACAGATGGCGCCGGTGAAGGCGCCCTTGACGTGCCCGAAGAGTTCGCTTTCCAGGAGGTTTTCCGTCAGCGCGCCGCAGTCGATGGTGTAGAAAGGCTGGTGCCTTCGTTCGCTGGATTCGTGTATGTGCCGGGCAAACATGGACTTGCCCGTCCCGGTTTCCCCCTGAATGAGCACGGACGCCGTGGACTGGGAGATCTTGGCGATGGTCTGCATGACCTCCTTTACGGAGCGGTTGGTGCCGAGGATCATTTCGCTGGGGTGGTCCGTGGCGCTCTGTTGGTTCACCGTGGCCAGCTTGCGGTGCAGTTTGCCGTGTTCGATGGCGCGCTTGGCCAGCAGTTCCAGCTCCTGCGTTTTGAAGGGCTTGGCGATATAGTGGTATGCCCCATGCTTGATGGCCTCCACGGCCGTCTCGACGGTCCCCACGCCCGTCATGACGATGAAGGGGGTGAGGTGGTCCACGGCGCGGACCTTCTCCAGGAGTTCGAGTCCGCTCATGCCCGGCATGGCGAGGTCGGAGATGATCAGGTCGTACATGGTCTCGTCGATGTGCCGCCACCCTTCCTGGGCGGAAGTGGCCGTGTGCACCGACACGCCCTGGCGTTTGAAGTAGCGGGCCAGGGCGAGGAGCAGTTCATCCTCGTCGTCGATGATGAGTATTTTGTCAGGCATGGTGTTCTCCGTCCGTGGTGGGGTTCAGGGGTGGCGCCAGGAGGGACGGCAGTTCCACGATCACGCTCGTGTACTTGCCCGGCTCCGACTCCGCATAGATGGCTCCCCCGTGTTTTTCGATGATGCGCCGCGAGATGAACAGACCAAGTCCGAAGCCTTTCTTGCGTGATGTGTAGAACGGTTCGAAAATGTTTTGCAAGGAAGCCCGCTCGATGCCGCGTCCCGTGTCGCAGACGGTGACCTGCACCGTCGAATCCTCGTTGCACAGATGGCCGCGCAGGTCCACGGAGATGGAGCCCGGTTCCTCTTCCATGGCGGTGATGGCGTTGATCAGCAGGTTGATGAAGACCTGCTGCAGGGCGAAGGCGTCGGCATGAACAAGGAGGCCGGGGGGCAGGTTCTCCCGGACCGAAACGAATTTGAGTTTGGGCCGCAGGAAAGCCAGGCTCTCCCGGATGATTTCCGCCATGTCCACCTCGGCCGGGCAGTAGTTCGACGGCGCGGCCAGGGACAGGAGGGTCTTGGTGATATGCCCGGCCCGTTGCGCGTTGCGCACGATGGCCTCGAGGTTCTGGTGCTGCTCCTCGGGGCTGAGGCGTTCGTTCAGGGACTCTTCGGCATGGGCCAGCACGATGCCCAGGGGATTGTTGATCTCGTGGGCCACCCCGGCGGCCATCTTGCCGATCATGGACAGCCGTTCGGACTGGAGCAGGTCTTCCTCCATGCGGTTGCGTTCGGTCACGTCGCGGGCGAAGCAGCAGGCCAGGGGGCCGTCCTCGAAATCCTGCACCAGGGTGGCGATGATCTCCAGGTCGAGGAAATGCCCGTCCTTGAGGACCACGTAGAACTCATCCTTGGCGTAGTGGTTTTCGAACACGTCGAACAGGAACCGGCGCATGCGTTTTTTTTCGTCAACAGTCACCAGGTTGTTGATGTCGAGGCAGGTCGCGCCGTCATTGTTGAAGGCGCTGCGGCTGCGTTTGTTGGCGTGGCGGATGCACCCTTCGGGGGTCAGGAGGAAAATCATGTCGGGGGACGATTCGAAAAGGACCCTGTACCGGCGTTCGGACCGGCCGAGGTCCGCCGTCATCCTCTGCACCTTTTTCTTCAGGATCCAGTTCCACACGGCCACCAGGAGGACCGCCATCACGAGGAGCATGGAGACGATGCCGATCCATTTGCCGTAACGTTGAATTGCCGAGGGCAGGATCGGATCGCGCCCGAGCCATTTTTCCCTGAGAAGCTGCAGGCCGTTCTGCCGTTGTATCCTGTCCAGGGCCACGCTCAGCGTGTGGTGCAGGTCGCGGTTCGAGGCGGCGGTGAGGATGGCCAGCTGGTCTTCGTCCACGACCA
>CALMTS010000105.1 GCA_937872685.1 uncultured Desulfomicrobium sp. | reverse complement strand
ACAAGATGTGAACGGGGTGCAGGGGGCGAGGCCCCTGCCCGCCGGAGGCATTCCCTTCTTACTCCCCTTCGCGAGGCGCCGGCGTGAACCTGATGCGTACGATGCGCCGGCGTTCCACTCTTTCGACTTTGAACACCCCTTCCTTGACGGGCACTTCGTCGCCGGGTTCCAGGACGCGTCCGGCCTGGGCCAGGAGGAAGCCGGCCATGGTGGTGTAGGCTTCGTCCTCGGGCAGTTTCATCTTCAGCTTGCGGTTGGCGTCGCGCACGGCGAGCATGCCGTCGATGACGAAGGCCGCGCCGTCGCGCACGATCTGTGAGCGGACTTCCTCGTCGTATTCGTCGTTGATCTCGCCGACGATCTCTTCCAGCACGTCCTCCAGGGTGACGAGGCCTTCGAGTCCGCCGTATTCGTCCATGACGAAGACGAGGTGGGTGCGTGTGGCCTGCATCTGCTTGAGGAGCTTGCCCAGGCGCTTGCCCGAGGGGACGAAGGTGGGCGGGTGCAGGAGCGCGGTCATGGAGAAGACGAGGCCCGGCTCGCGGGACATGAAGGGTTCCATGTCCTGGCGGAAGAGGACGCCGACCATGTCGTCGAGGTCCGCGCCGTACACGGGCAGGCGCGAGTAGCCGTGGATGCGGAAGGCGTCGAGGACCTCGTCGAGGGTGGAGGTGACGGGCAGGGCGGCGATCTCCGAGCGCGGGATCATGGCTTCGCAGGCCTCGGTGGTGTTGAAGTCGAAGGCGCGGCGGATGAGGCGGCGCTTCTCGTCCTCGATCTGGCCGCTGGAGTAGCTGGCGTCGATGAGCATGCGCAGTTCGTCTTCGGTGTAGACCGAGCCGTGGGTGGCGCTGGGGGTGAAGCCGAGCAGGCGGACGGTGCGCGTGCCCGACCAGTCGAGCAGGCGGATGGGCCAGAAGAAGAGCCGGTAGAATATTTCCATGGGCAGCGCGATGGCCAGGGCGGTTTTTTCGGCCATTTCCAGGGCGATGGTCTTGGGCGCGAGTTCGCCCAGGACGATGTGCAGGAAGGTGATGAGGCTGAAGGCCACGGCGAAGGAGATGGAGTGCAGCACGGCGGGCGGCACGCGTCCTTCGAGCAGCGGGTTGAGCAGTTCGGCGATGGCGGGTTCGCCGATCCAGCCCAGGCCCAGGGAAGCCAGGGTGATGCCCAGCTGGGTGGCCGAGATGTAGGCGTTCAAGTGGTCGATGAGGCGCAGGAGCCGTTTGGCCTTCCTGTCGCCCTCGGCGGCCAGGGTGGCGATGCGGGAGCGCCTGACGCCGACGAGGGCGAATTCCGAGGCCACGAAGAATCCGTTGGCCAGGACCAGGGCAAACACCAGAAGCAGGTAGAGCAAAGAGCCGAGCATGAGAAATCCTTGATGAAATCGGGCGCAATGTACTTCGGGCGCGCGTTTCGAAGCGCGCCGGAGTCTTCTCCTAGCAAGCGTCTGGCGCCAGGGTAAAGAAGCAAATGGGGCTGTCGCGGATTTTGCGACGCTAGTCGTCCATGTCGATGAGTCCCAGACGGGCGGCGTGGCGCACGAAGGCCATGGGGCTCTTGATGCCGAGTTTGGTCATGATGGCGTATCGGTGGTTGAGGACGGTCTTGCGGGAGACGAAGAGCTTGGCCGCGATTTCATCCGGGGTCAGGCCTTCGGCCAGCAGGCGCATGACCTGCTGTTCGCGCTGGGACAGGCTGCCGTAGGATGCGTCCATGGTCTTGGCCTTGCGGCCGGAGATGTCGCTCAGGCGCCGCAGGACCGTGGGCGAGAGGGAGCCGTCGAGATACTGGCCTCCGTTCAGGACGGTGCCGATGGCCTGCAGGATGCCTTCACCGCCAGATTCCTTGGACATGTAGCCGCTGGCTCCGGCCTGGAAGGCGGCGGCGATGAAGTCGAGCTTGGCGTGCATGCTGACGATGAGCACGGGCATTCCGGGGCGGGCGGCGCGCATTTCGCGGGTCAGTTCGATGCCGCTGCCGTCGGGCAGGGAGATGTCGACGACGGCCAGGTCCGGGGCGAGTTCGCGGGTCATGCGCAGGCCTTCGGCGCAGCTCCCGGCCTCGCCGACCACGGTGAACTCGGGCCTGGCGCAGAGGCGGGCGCGCAGGCCGTCGCGGTAGAGCGGGTGGTCGTCGACGATGAGGATGCGTTTAGGTGTGCTCACGTCTGCTCCGGTTCAAGGGGGTTTCGATGCGGATCTGCAGGCCCTGGCCGGGTTTGGACTTGAAGCTGATGGTCCCGCCCAGCAGGCGGACCCGCTCGCGCATGCTCCACAGTCCCATGCGCCGGCCCGGGCCGGCCTGGCACCCGTCCAGATCCGCGCCGCAGCCGTCGTCCTCGATGCGCACGAGCAGGCTCGGGTAGGACCCCAGCAGGCGGATGGCCACGCGGCTGGCCCGGGCGTGCTTGCGCACGTTGTTCAGTGCCTCCTGGATGAGGCGGTAGATGTTGATCTGGGTGTCGAAATCGAAGTCCACGCCGGCGAGCCCGTCGGCGAAGACATCGACGACGATGCCGTGGCGCAGGGAGAACTCCTCGCAGTGGGCGAGCACGGTCTCGACGAGGCCCAGTTCCGTCAGGCCGGGCGGCAGGAGGCCGTAGGCCAGGTCGCGGATGCCGCGGATGGCTGCGGCCAGGCGGTCGGCGATGGCCGCGGTCTGGGCGCGGCAGGGCCCTTCGGCGGACAGGGCGCACTGGATGCGCTCCAGGTCGGCCTTGGCCAGGGAGAGGTCCTGAGCCAGGTGGTCGTGCAGTTCTCGGGCGATGCGCTGGCGTTCGTTCTCCTGGGCCATGATCAGCTCCCGGGACAGGGCGCCCATGCGCTCCTCGGCCCGGCGCTGGGCCACGATGCGGCCGATCTGGTCGGCCACGGCGTCGATGAGGCTGCGTTCTTCGCGCAGGAAGGGGCCTTCGTCGCTGTCGGGGCATTCCTGGAGATAGCAGACTTCGACCTCGCCGCAGGCCTCGCCGCGGATGAGGATGGGGCTGGATTGGCGCCACGGGGTGGGGCGGAAATTCGGGGAGTTGTGGCGGGCGTCACCCAGGCGGATGGAGGCGCAGGCGATGCCGGGGTATTGCCAGGAGGCCGGGATGAGCCCGGCGATATCGGCCAGCAGTTCATCCAGGGGCTGTTGCGTGCGCTGGGCCAGGCGGGTGATGCCGTAGAGGCAGTCGAGCTCCTTGATGCGCTCGAGCAGGGCGTTTTCGGTCTTGCGGCGCTGGGCGACGAAGTCCTGCCAGGCTTCGCGGGTGAGGGGGTAGGTGTTGTCTGTCTGGAAGGTCATGGGGGCTTCTCCTGGCCAGCGGCCGCGTGTGGCCGTCTAGCACAGGACGGGAAATGCCGCCAGAGGCGGATCCGGCGCGCGGCCGGTCCGCCTCTGGCGTGATGCTGCTATGCGGACAGGATCTTGCGCGCGATCTCGTCCTGGACGTCGGTGATGAAACGGATGCCCGTTTCCTGTTCGGTCTCGCGGTTGGCGGAGACGATGTCGCCGCGGGAGATGTCCGTGACGGAGAACTTGCGGGCGCCGGCCAGGAGCTGCTGCAGGCCCGCTCCGAGCTTGTCGGCCAGGGTCCAGGCGGCGATGGCGCCGTAGGGCACGCTCCGCATTTCCTCGGCTCCGATCTTGGCCTTGAGGGTCTCGTATCCGGCGAAGATCTGTTCGGGCGTTTCGCCGATGTCGCGCACGGTCTTGGGCAGGGTGTCCCAGTTGCCCGAGATGCGTTCCTTGCGCTGGGGGTGCAGGGCGCCTTCGATGTTGGAGCCGAGGAAGCCTGGGATCATGAGGGTGCGGCCCATGCAGACGAGTTTGACGAAGGGCGCGCCCAGGGCCAGGGCCTTGAAGATGTGGTCTTCGCGGGCAAGGCCGCCGGCGAAGGACATGTCCACGACCTTTTTGCCGGTGGCGGCCAGGATGGTGGCGTATTCCACGGCCTTGGAGTGGAGCAGCACGGAGGGCACGCCCCAGGTTTCCATCATGTTCCAGGGGCTCATGCCCGTGCCGCCGCCGGAGCCGTCGATGGTCAGCAGGTCGAGGTTTGCCTCGGAGGCGTACTTGATGGCCATGGCCAGCGCTTCCATGCCGTAGGAGCCGGTCTTCAGGGAGATCTTGGTGAAGCCGAGCCCGCGCAGGTAGGCCACGGTGTCCATGAAGTTCTGGTGCACGGCGTCGGCCGAGGGCAGGTCCGTGTATCCCAGGCGGCTGTGGCGGGCGAAGCCCTTGATGCCGCCGGCCTTGAAGGCTTCCTGCACTTCGGGCAGTTCGGGGTCGGGGTCCACGAGGTAGCCGCGCTTTTTCAGGAACAGGGCGTAGTCCAGGCTCGTGACCTCGATCTCACCGCCGATGTTCTTGGCGCCCTGTCCCCACTTGAGTTCGATGCAGACGTTGCTGCCGTACTTTTCGATGACGTATTCGGCCACGCCGTTGCGGGCGTCCTCGACGTTGAGCTGGACGATGACTGCGCCGAAGCCGTCGTAGTAGCGGTTGTAGACGGCGATGCGGCGGTCGAGTTCAGGCGATTTCTCGATGCGGCCGTTTTCCATGCTGGATGCGCGGTCCACGCCCACCACGTTTTCGCCGATGACGATGGGAATGCCCACCAGGGCGCAGCCCGCGGCGAAGGAGTCCCAGTATTTGGCGGCGATGAAGGTCGAACCCAGGGCGCCGGTCATGAGCGGCATGCGGACCTTGGTCCTTTCGGTGGCGCCGAAGGAGGTTTCCAGGGAGACGTTGGTGAAGAGGCAGTCGTCGGGATTGGTGGTGCGGCCGGAAGCGACGCCCTGGGCTCCGTAGTTGTAGCCCTGGATGCGCAGGGAGTTGTAGCTCACGCCCACATGGCAGGTGTTGGCGCTGCCGGCGGTTACGGAACCGAAATCCCTGGGGTAGAGCATGTGCCGCCCCTTGAGACAGGACATCCAGGTTTCACATTTTCCGGCGCAGTCCGAGCGGCATAACGTGCACAGGCCGGATTCGGCCGGGTTTCCGCGGTTGGTGGTGCCGAGAACATCGTTGCTTTTGGGCCATTGGATCATCGTTTTCGTCTCCCGTGTGCAAAATTGAGTGTATCTTTCCCCTGAACGTGGACGTCACCGCGAAGGCGGTCTGACCTTGCGCGGTGACGCTGCGCATCTGTCCGGGCCTGGGGCCGGCGATGGTGGAGCACGGGGAAATTCAATAGATTATCTATGGAGAGGCGCGGGTTGTGTCGATAGGATCGACTCCCGATTTTCTGGTCATTTCAAGCCGTATGCATAGGTGTTTTTCCCAATATCCGGGCAAGTATCCTGGGTGTGGGTGGCGGGCTGCGTCTTGGCGCGTGAGCAGGCGCCGGGTGCGGGACGTTGAACTGGCGGTATGCCCCGGGCGGTGCGGGAGGGCGGGCAACCTGCCTAGTGGTAGTCACCGGCCATGAAGTTGTCGGCCATGGCCGTCACGGCGGCTTCGCTGGTCATGAGCATGTCCATCTGCCGGGTGACGATGAGCAGGCGGCCCAGTTGGTCCAGGCGTTCACGGGTCTCTTCCCGCGAAAATTTCTGGAACCGGGCCTGGGTCATGTCGCCGCGCACGTCGGTGGTGAAGCCCAGGCGGCTCAGGATCAGGGCGATGCAGCGCACGCGGCGTTCGCGGCGGATCTCGTCGGCGGCCCCGCCCTTGAACTGGAAGGTGATGTAGTTCTTGGACACGGTCTCGCCGCAGTAGGCGTCCACGACGCTGTAGTGGTAGCCCACGCGCGAGCTGAAGTTCAGGTACGTGTCGGAGATGATGCCGTAGCTGCGTTCGCCGAAGCGCTGGGCCTGGACCGTCGGGGGTTCGAGCATGTGCTGGGTCATGACCGAGAGGAAACCGCCCACGTCGATGGGGCGCGGCCCGCGAACGTGGACCTCGGGGCGCAGCATCCCGGACAGGAGGGCGGCCAGGGGCGCCGAGGTGACCTGCTCGGGAAATACGTACGGTCCGTCGACGTCCCTCAGCCCTCCGCCGAGGTCGATGAGGTGCAGGTCGATGGGCAGCCTGGCCTTGAGCTGGCAGGACACGGCGCCGGCGTCCGAGGCCCGGTCGCTGATGCGGAACATTTCCGTGTAGCAGAGCTCGTGCACGAAGCGCATGACGTCGTGCAGGGTGGTGCAGGACTCGGGTTTGAAGACCGGCGACTTCGGGTCGAGCAGGTGCAGGGGGACGATCTGGTCGGCGACCTGGCGCAGGATGGCGTGCACCGGGGAATCAACGATTCTGAAGCGCTGCGCCGACTTGAAGGCCATGAGTTCGGGGACGACCCCGGCATAGACCCGGCCGGTGATGGCGTCCACGGTCAGGGTCTGTCCGTCGAGGATTTTCGTGGTGGCGAGCCTGGCGTTGAGGATGGTCGGGACATCGAACTCGCGGGCCAGGGAAGCCATGTGTCCGGTGATGCTGCCGGCCTCGGTGACGATGGCCTGGGCGCGGTTCATGACCAGGACGTAGTTGGGGAGCGAGTGGGGCGCGATGAGGATGCCGCCCTCCGGAAAATCGGCGAGATTCTCGAGGTTTTGCGCCAGGACGGCCTGTCCCGAGCCGATGCCGGCACAGGCGATGTCCGCCCGGTCGATGAGCAGTTGCGCGCCTTCGATGGCGGCGGTGGCCAGGCCGTTGTGGTGGGCGTGGGCCAGCCGCATGGGCCTGCTTTGCAGGATCATGAGCCGCCCGTCCCGGTCCAGGGCCCATTCGATGTCCTGGGGGTGGTGGTAGTGGCCTTCCAGGCGGGACGCGATGGCGGCGAGCTCGAGGACCTGCGCGGTGTTCAGGCACGGCGTGGTGCGCAATGCTTCCGGGACCGCCTCCTCATGCTTGCCTGTCGCGTCGGATACGAGGCGCACCCGCTTGTCGGCGACATGCTGCATGGCGATATGGGGGACGGGTCCCGGCCTGACGTGCCAGGTGTCGGGTTCGATGATCCCGTCCACGGCATAGGCCCCCAGGCCCCAGATGGCATTGAGGACCATCTCGTCGGACAGGGGGTTCACGGGGTGGCGCGAGAAGATGATCCCGCTGGCCAGGGCGTCCACCATCTCGATGCAGGCCATGCCCATGGCGCATTGCTCGAAGGACACGCCGTGGTGGATGCGGTAGGTGATGGCGCGGGGCGAGAAGAGGCTGGCGAGGACCTCGCGGAAGGCGTCTTCCAGTGTTTCCCGCGTGACGCCGAGGATGGTCCTGTATTGTCCGGAGAAGGAGAGGATCCCGTCCTCGCCGACGGCGCTGGAACGCAAGGCCGCCCGGGTTGATGCGGGGTCGGCAAAGCTCTGGTCCCAGGCGTCCAGGATGTCGCGCATGACGTCTTCGGGGACGCCGACACGGTTGATGGTCCTGAATATGGCCTCGGACGCGGCGACCACGGTGGCGGGGGCGTCGGCCCTGGCTTCGCGGAGCTGCTTCAAGATTTCATCCCGCAGACCCTCGCCGCGCAGAAATGCTTCGTAGGCGGCCGTGGTAATCGCGAAACCGGCCGGAGTGGGGATGTTTGCGCGATTGCGCATTTCTCCGAGGTTTGCGCATTTGCCGCCGACGACATCCACCAGACCTTTGTTCACGGCCGACATGGGAAACGTGTATTCCGTGATGACGGGCTGGGGTTTGCTGTCCAGGATGGAGCTGATGCGGGCGTTGATGTGTTCCACCATGGCCGGCAGCGTGCCGTAGCGGTCGCCCGAAATGGCGTTCAGGGCGGTGACCATGCGCATGGTGTGGAAGACGCTCCTGGTGGCCAGCGCCCGGATCTCGTTCATGCCGAACAGGGCCGACCCCTTCAGCTTCTCGTCGATCTCCGCCATGATCGTGCCGAGTTCCGCGTTGGACAGGAGCAGATCCTTGAAGTGCGTGTATTGCAGGCGGAAGGAACGCAGCACGGCTTCGTTCTCCTGCCCGGCTTTTTTTTGGGGGAGCAGCGCCTGGATCAGATCCCGGAATCCCATGATGCAGTCTCCCGGATGCAGGTTATGGAGTACGGACGGCCACGACGTACCGCGAGGACGGGCCCTTGCCTGTTTTCTTCAGCAAGCCCTTGTTGACCAGATCCTGCAAATCGTATTGCGCGGTTCTGACCGAAATCTCTTCCCCCACGGCGCTTTCATACAGAGCACGGTTCGTGCCACCATTGGCGGCAATCGAGGGCCAGGCCTTGACTTGCCGCGGGTTCAGGGTGGCCAGGACCGCCTCGGGCAGTACGGACGGCTTCTGCGCGGAGGTGCCTTGCGGCACTTCCGACGGCGCCGCGGGAAGCGGCTCCGGGCCGCTCCCGTTCCGGGCGCCTGTCGGCATCTTGGATTGGGCGGGGGCGTTCTGGGCTGCGGCGGGTTCCGTTGCGGGCCCGGCTGTCCGGTGTTGGCCGAATTCGATGTGGTCGGCCAGCAGGAGGTTGCCCTCGGCAAAGGTCATGGCGCGCGTGATGCAGTTCTTCAATTCGCGGATATTGCCCGGCCAGTCGTGCTGCAGCAGTTTGTCCAGGGCCCCGCGGCTGATGTCCGGCGGAGTCGTTCCCCGGGTGTGCTCACGCATGAACGAACGGACCAGGGCGGGGATGTCCTCCTTGCGATCGCGCAAGGGCGGGGTCGAGATGGTGATGACGGCCAGCCGGTAGTAGAGGTCTTCGCGGAACGTTCCGTTGCGTGCGCATTCAAGCAGGTCGACGTTGGTGGCGGCCACGACGCGCGCGTCGAAGGCCTGGTCCTGATCGCTGCCCAGGGGACGGATCCTGCGCGCCGCGAGGGCCCGCAACAGGGCCTGCTGCACCTTGGGGGACGCGTTGCCGATTTCGTCGAGGTGCAGCGTGCCGCCCGAAGCCGCGAGAAATGCGCCTTTGCGGTCCGCCTTGGCTTCGGAGAAGGCCCCTTTGACATGCCCGAAGAGCGCGTCCATGAGCAGGTTTTCGTCCAGCGCTCCGCAGTTGATGGAAATGAAGGGGCCCGTGGCGCGGGTGCTGGCGCGGTGGATCGCTTCGGCCGTGAGCTCTTTGCCCGTGCCGGTTTCGCCGATGATCAGCACGTCGGCCATGACCTGGGCCGCCTTGTGGATCATGGCGTTGAGGTTGCGCACCGCCTGGCTTGAACCCACGATGCCGAAGGCCTTTTCGGCGAACAGGGCCGTCTCGCCGGATGACGCGTTCTCAGCCAGCGTGTCGAGGCTGACGGGCTGGCGCTGCATCTCCTCGAAGATCAGGCCCTGGCGGATGCGGGTCTCGTTGCGGGCCGCCTGCAACTGGAGCAGGAGGATGTTGATGGCGTGCTGGAGATGGCGCAGCTCCTTGGGGAGCGGGGTGAGTTCCAGGGTGGATGTGTCGTCTCCCAGGGCGAGTTTTTCCGTGGCGAACGTGAGCCGTTTCAGCGGGTTGCTGATTCTACGATTCAGGTACACGAATGCGGCGACGGTGAGCAGGACCGCCACGGCCCAGGAGATGCCGAGGGCCATGGCCACTTCGTAGCGCGAAGCCTTGAGCATGAAGCTCGTGTCGATGCACCCTATCCCTCCGATGATGACCGGGTTCCCTGCGGCCTCCTCCTGGAAGCGGATCGGAACATAATAGAGGTAATGGTCCCTGCCCGAGTTGTTCGGGTCGTTCAGGAAGTTCGCAAATCCGATCTCGCCGTCTTTTCCGGCCTGCACCGCAGACACGACAGCCCAGTATTTCTCGTATTGCGGATTCGGCCGGAACGCGGTCGCAAACCCCGGGCGGCCGAGATCGCCCTGCAGACCCGTGCGGATGTCGTCGATGGAGATCTTGAGGTGCGGGTTGCTGGCCTGACCCGTCTCGCAGATGAGCCATCCCGCGGCATCGAAGAAAAAGCTCCTGACCTGCTCCTTTTCCTGGGGGAAGATATAGAGGGGCGACTGCCTGGAGGAGAAGGTGGTCATGATCCGCTGAATCTCGATGATATCGACGGACAATGTCAGGTATCCCCGGAACTTCTTCTCCGCGTCCAGCACCGGCGTACTCAGCCTGATGACCGAGAACTCCATGTTCTCCACGGAACCCAGGTACGGAACCGATGTGTAGTAGACCTGCACGGGCTGTTCGATCTGCACGAAGTCCTCGATCTTGCCCCCGATCCTTTCCTTGCGCGTGAAGGCGCCGAACTTGACGGCCGCGGCCTGCTCGTCCGGGACCTTCCAGACCTTTTCCCCCGTGTTCAGCAGGACGTAGTTGTCCTCGGGCGATGTGCCGTGAAAGGCGATCTCGCAGTATTTGTTCCGCTTTGTCGCGGGCTTGTCCATCATGTATTTCTGGATGGCCTGGGCCGAAACGTCGGAGCGCGCCAGGTTCTGGATCTCATAGCGCGCGTCCTTGAGCAGCTGCTGCAGTTCGTGGGCCTGGGCCAGCGCCCTGGTGTGGGCGTTTCGCGCGTAGGCGCGATTCAGGTAGTGGGAGGAGATCCGGTATGTCGAGACGGTCATGACCAGGAGCACGCCGGCCACCAGCGGCGTGCCCAGGAGCAGGAGGATGCGCGTGATGCTCCATTCCTTCACGGGCTTCTCGAGATTGAGCACCGGGTCGAGCATGGGTGGGTAGGAGTAGGGCATGACTGGCCTCCGGATTGCCGGGAATGTATCGCGAAAGAGTTGTGCATATAGTGCACGCTTGTGAAAAATTGCGCAACAAGAATGTTTAACTCTCCGGAATACAGAACGAAAATAATGCGTGATCAGGTTGGCTCGACCTTTGCTTTTTCGGCTCCAGATGCGTGATTAACCCGCTGAAATTGCACGGCGGGAGGAGTTGTAGAGACGAAACGGCAGAGGAGAGGCCCTGGCCGGCAGCCTGGAAAGGGGCTGCGGCCGGGCCGGGGAAGCAAACATTCTGGAGGTTATGATGAAAGCAAGATTGAACAGGCTCTGGTGGTCACTGATGGCAATGGTCCTGCTGTGTCCCGGTTTCGCCCTGGCCGCCGGCGGTGGCGGCGCGGCCCCCATCGTGCTGGTGGCGGACACCCGGAAGCTGACCGGGGTTCTGGCCTGGTGGGCCAATCTGTACAATGAGAGTCATTTTCAGTTCATGATCCTGACGGTCATCCTGATCCCGCTCACAGGCGTGGTTTTCGGCGTCCTGGCCGACATCATCATGGGCTGGATCGGCATCGACCTGAAGTCCCGCGAACTGGCGGAACACTAAACCGTACACCATCGACCAAGGAGATAAACCATGGATTGGCTCTATGTCCTCATGCCCATCGCAGGCGTTAAAATTTTCTGGCCCGGCCTGATCATCCTCGGAGTCGGCGTGGGCATCATCGGCGGCTTCTTCGGCATGGGCGGCGCGTGGATGGTCACGCCCGGCCTCAACATCCTCGGCTTCCCCATGGCCTTCGCCATCGGCACCGACATCGCGCACATGGCGGGCAAGTCCCTCATTTCCACCATGCGCCACGGCAAGTTCGGCAACGTCGACTACAAACTGGGCCTGATCATGCTGGTCGGCACCGTGGTCGGCTTCGAGGCCGGGGCCCAGATGGTCATGTGGCTGGAACGCATCGGCAGCGTCGAGAAGGTCGTGCGCTGGATCTACATCTTCCTGCTGGCCTTCATCGCCTGGATGGTCTTCCATGATGTCGCCAAGCGCAGGGCCAAGGAACGCGCTGCCCTCGCCCGCGGCGAGAAGCTGACCGGCCTCGAGACCGGCGTCGAGTGGCACAAGGCTCTCCACAAGATCAAGATTCCCCCGATGGTTCACCTGAAGGAAGCCGGCATCTACTGTTCCGCCTGGCTGCCCATCTTCGTCAGCTTCTTCACCGGCTGGCTGGCCGGCATCCTGGGCATCGGCGGCGGTCTGATCCGCATGCCCGCCCTGATCTACATGATCGGCTGCCCGACCCATGTCGCCGTCGGCACCGACCTCTTCGAAGTTGCCATCTCCGGCCTCTACGGCGCGGCCACCTACACCTGGAAGGGCCGCACCGAACTCGTCGCGGCCATGATCATGCTGGTCGGCGCCGCCATGGGCGCCCAGGTCGGCGCTGTCGCCACCAAGTACATCAAGGGCTACGGCATCCGCATCGCCTTCGGCATGGCCGTCATCGGCTGCGCGGTGTCCATCCTGCTGAAGCTGGTCCAGCCCTGGCTGCCCGCCTACAAGGATCTGCTCAACAGCGCGTCCACGGTCCTGGTCCTCGGCCTGGTGAGCTGCATGTCCCTCTACATCTTCGTGCGCATGGTCCAGGGCGTGAAGATGGAACTGGCAGCCAAGAACCGCAAGAACTAGCGCGCAATCTGAAAGGAGTTGAACATGAATACCAGACGCATACTGCTCGGACTCGCCATCGCGCTGCTGACCTTCGGTGTCCTTGGGTGCGATGAATACGGCAAGGTGGATCAGGGGCGGGTCATCGCCTTCGACAAGGACAAACAGACCGTGACCGTGATCCAGGACAAGGCCATGGATTCCCAGAATCCCGACTATTCGATCCTGCCTCCGCATACGTACAAGATGCCTACGGATCCGGCCGAGCGCGGAGCGGACCCCAAGGCCGGGTACCGCATGAAGCTGGACGTGGACAAGAAGGTCATCCGCATCTTCAACCCCAACAACCAGGCCCTTGAGGATCTGCCCATCGCCATCGTGGATGTGCAGAAAGACATCGCCAAGGACCACCCCCTGGTTTTCGACAAGGACAAGAACGCGGCCAAGAAGTTCCCCGTGGTCGACCAGGACAAGAAGACCATCACCATCTATTCCGGACGCCAGAAGATGCTCGCCACCTTCAGCGTGCCTGAAGAGTACTTCGGCTTCCCCGAGAACACCTGGGACGCCGGCGACGAGGTGCGGGTGTACTACAAGACGGAAGGCGAAGCCATCCGTTTCATGAACGTCAGCAAGACCGATATCTTCAAGAAGTAACGCCTCGTGGATGCGCGGGGCGGACAACCGCCCTCCTGGACGCCCCGCGCATCCCCCCTTAAGGAGCCCGACGTGAGCGAATACAGATTTTTCCTGCTGCACAAGATCCTCGTCCTGTCCATCAACGCCCTGGTTCTCGGGGCGCTGACCGTTGCCATGTACATGGCCGCGCAGAATCCCGAGGAGTTCACCCTTGTCTTCCTCAAGGTCTTCGGGAGCCTGCTGCTGCCCATCATTGTCCTGGGGTTCGCGGCCAAGCGGAAGCTGCGGCGCAGCGCGGATTCCATGTGCGGGGACGCGGCGTGATCCGTGCCCAACGGATCTGGCGCCTCCAGCGCGCAAGCGGCACCGTGGCCATGGTCCTTCTGGGCCTGGCCCTTCTGGTGCTTTTCGACGGCCTGCGCGGCGGGATTTTCGGCGGATCGGGGCAGGTCCGGCTCATCCCGGGGGAGCGCTATGCGCTGAGCGGCCCCATGCCCCCGAAAACCGAACGGATCGAGGATTTCGTGGTCGAAGGCGGCGCTTTCGACGGTTCCCTGCGTCTGGTTCCGGAAGCCGTTTTCAAGGGATATCTCTTTGGCGGCGGCATGTGGCGCGGGCACATCGAAGTGAGCCCCGTCCCGCGGCCCGGAACCTACATTTTCAAGGTGCGCGACAGGTTCGGGGAAAAGCAGAATCCGGCCCTGGTCTTCACCGTCCGCGTCTTCGCCAGCGCCAAGGCCAGGCAGGCCGGTTCCCCCTCCCTCGTGACACGCTGGACCGGCGCCGACCCGTTCATCGTGGCCGCGGTGCTTGGCGTTTTCGGACTCGCCACAGCCGGCGGCAATTACCTGCTGGGCAGGAAGTGGCATGAACTGCTTGCGGAGCACGGGTGCGGGGAGATATTCAGGCTGCGGAAGATTGACGGCTACCTGGAAGCGGAAGTGGAGATGCGCTCGTGCTCAAGCGTGGAAGAGGGTGCGCCGTTCAGGTTCACGCATCCCCTGCGCGGCGACCTCGGACAGGGCACGGTGCTGTCCTGCGACCGCAATGAAATCAGAATACGGATTCCCGCGGATTCGCCCGTGCGGCTGGGTGACATCGCCTGTCCCGTGCAGGCATGATCCCATGGAGAGGCCATGAGTTCTCTGGAAGACTGCAAGCTCTTGTTTGTGGATGACGAGGAGGAGTTTCTGGGCACCATGGTCAAGTACCTGCGGCGCAAGAAGCTCGATGTGGCCACGGCGCCTTCGGGGCGGGCCGGCCTGGACTGGTTCAGGGGGAATGCGGTGGACATCGTGGTCCTGGACATGAAGATGCCGGACCTGAGCGGGGTGGAGGTGCTGCGGGAGATGCGCCGCCTGAAGGGCGAGGATTTCGGGGTGATCATCCTGTCCGGTCACGCCCATACGGACATGGCCCTGGAAGCCATGCGCGCCGGCGCCAACGATTTCCTGCTCAAGCCCTGTTCCGTGGATGAACTGCTGGAGCGCATCGACGTGCTCCACGACCGCCTCCTCGAACGCCGCAACGCGTGAGGTCCCGGACGCCGGGCATGAAAAAACCCTCGGTGACGAGGGTTTTCTGCGTTACGCGGGGGTCTTGACGGCCTTCTTGCGCTTTTCCCAGAGCTTCATGCCCTGCATGGTCTTGCGGCGGTCGCGGGCCAGGGACTTGGCGACCAGGGAGGTGCCCTTCTTGTAGCCGTATTTTTCACGGTACTCTTCGGGGGTCAGGCCGTGGGTGGCCAGGTGGCGCTTGGTCAGGACCTTGAAGGACTTGCCGCATTCGCAGCACAGCACGCTCTTCTCGCGGATGGCGTTCTTGGGGTCCACTGCGGGTTCACCTTCGGCGGCAGGAACGACGCCTTCGGCCACGCCGCGAATATTCTGCGCCAGCGAGCGGATCATGGAGGTGATTTCATCCTCGTTCATGTTGCGTACAGAAGCCTGGGCCTTTACGATTTCAATTGCCTGCTTGAGATAGTCTTCCATTTTTTCTCCATATGTATATAGTGATGTTGTCGATGCTGTAGCCATTCGAGCAAAGTACCTTATCAAATAGTAAAGTTTGCGCGAAAGTCAAATGCTTTCTGCAAAATCTATTGAAGCCCCCTGTGCAAACTTGGGACGGCTCGCTACGTAAAGCTGCAAGAACGAAAACCGGACATGGTTTTTCAAGAAATTCTCATGTGTATTCCAGTGAATACATTCAGGCTCGAGGCTTGACGGAAGTGGCTTTTTTGGTTCAGCTGAGGTCGCAAAAATGAACACTTTGACGAAAAGGAGGGCGCAATGCCGTCATTTGATATTGTGAGCGAACTCGATCTGCAGGAAGTCGACAATGCGGTGAACAATGTTCGCAAAGAAGTTGAGACCCGTTATGACTTTCGGGGCGTAATCACGGAAATGGAGTTCAACCGCAAGACCAAGGTCATTTCCCTGGTCACGGGCGACGATATGAAGATTCGGGCCATCCGGGACATGCTCATTTCCCATTTCGTGCGCCGCAAGGCGGATCCCAAGTCCATGGAGTTCGGCGAGCCCGAAAAGACGTCGCGCGGGCAACTCAAGCAGGAGATCAAGCTGCACGACGGCATTGACAAGGACTCCGCGCGCAAGCTGGTCAAGATCATCAAGGACAGCAAGCTCAAGGTTCAGGCGGCCATACAGGACGAGCAGGTGCGGGTCACGGGCAAGCAGATCGACGATCTGCAGGCCGTCATGGCCCTGCTCAGGGGAGCGGAGTTCGAACTGCCGCTGCAGTTCGTCAACATGAAGAAATAGCCGGAGGGGGCATGCACGAATTCATGACGGGCATCTGGGGATGGCTCATGGCCAACCCGTTTCCGGGCCTCGGCATCGGGGCTGTTCTGGCGTTTTTACTGTGGAAGCAGCCCCGGCAGACCATGAAGCTGGCGCTGGCGGTACTGGTGCTGGTGGCCCTGGGCTACCTCGTGTCCGGGATCATCAACTTCACCATGGGCAGCGCCACGGTGAAGGAACAGATGATCGACAAGAGCCAGTAGCTTCCCGGCCAGGTCTTTCGGCGCGATGAGGGCATGGAGTCCCGCCTTGGCGGGCTTCCATGCTTTTTTTATTTTTCGGGCAGTGCAGGCCTGCGGCGAGGCAGGCGGGACTAAGGCGCCTAACGCATCATGGGCAGGAGCATGCGCACCGTGGTGCCCATGCCGGGTTGTGACGAGAATTCCAGCCGGCCCCCGTGTTCGTGCATGATGGCCGAGGAGATGGACAGGCCCAGGCCCGTGCCGCCCTGCTCGCGCTTGGTGGTGAAGAAGGGGTCCTGGATGTACTTGAGATCGAAGGGGTCGATGCCGCAGCCGTTGTCGCGGACCTCGACCCCGGCCCAGGCCCGGTCCTCGCCGAAGCGCGACAGGACCTGCACCGTGATCTCGCCGTCCGAGGCGGGCACGGCCTCGCAGGCGTTGACCAGCAGGTTGATGAGGACCTGGATGAGGCGCTGGGGGTCGGCCTCCACCAGGGCGGGTTCCGGGGCCAGCCGCACCAGGTAGCCCGGGGCGGCGCTCTTGAGCTTGTGCCGCACGAAGGCCAGGGCGCCGGCCACCACGTTGTTCATGTCCGTGGCCTCGCGTTCGCCGTCGGGCCGCTGGCGCGAATAGTCCTTGAGGCGCGAGACGATGTCCTTGATGCGTTCGGACCCGTCGATCATGCCCTGCAGCAGCAGCGGCATCTGCTGTTTGAGCTCCGAATATTCGAGGCCCCCGAGCACGAAATCCCCGTGCTCCTCCTGATAGTCGTCCAGGACGTGCAGGGCGTCGGCCCACACGTCGCGCAGCAGCGGCAGGTTCAGGGTCAGAAAGCTGTTGGGGTTGTTGATCTCGTGGGCCACGCCCGCCACCAGCACGCCCAGGGAGGCCATCTTGTCGGCCTGGATCATTTTCTGACCCCTGAGCTCGGCCTTGCGCTCGGCTTCCTTGCGGGTCGTGATGTCCGTGAGCTTGCCCTCGATGAAGACCGTGCGCCCCTGCTCGTCCTTTTCGCTCCTGGCGTTGAACTCCACCCAGATCTCGCTGCCGTCCTTGCGGCGCATGCGCGTCTCGAAATCCTTGATCAGTCCTTCGCGGCGCAGGATGGAAAAGACCCGGTCGCGGTCCGGCGGGTCGCAGTAGAGCTGCCGGGCGATGTCCGTGATGTTGGCCATGAGGTCTTCGGGCGAGTCGTAGCCCAGGATGCGCGCCATCTCCCTGTTGGCTTCCAGGAAGCGGCCCTGGGCCGTGGAGCGGTAGATGCCCTCCAGGGCCTTCTCGAAGATGGCCCGGTATTTCTTCCCTTCCTCCTCGCGTTCGCTCCACTCCGTGATGTCGTGGGCGAAGACCACCGCTCCCAGGATTTCCCCGCCGCGCATGAGGGGCACATAGGTGTTCTGGTAGAAACCTACCTCGCCCTTGGGCCTGCGGTACCTGCGGCGCAGGATGTAGGATTCTCCCTTCAGCACGCGGTCGAAGTTGCGCCGCGAGGCGGTGCGCTCCTCGGGGTCGAGGATGTCGAAGACATGCATCCCGGGGTGGATGTCCAGGTTCCAGTTGTGTTTGACGAATTCGCGGTGGGCCTGGTTGAAGGCGATGTAGTTGTAGTTGAGGTCCAGGGAGAAGAGCATGACGTTGAGGGGCGTGTCCATCAGGGCGCGCAGGTCGGCCAGTTCACGGGCCATGGCCCGGTTGGCGCGTTCCAGTTCGCGCAGCCTGGCGAGGAGGTCCTCACGGCCGTTCATTCATCGTCCTCTTCGGCGCGCAGCATCTTGTTGAGGCGCTTGTTGAGGGCCTGGCGGGACACGCCCAGCATGCTGGCCGCCATGGCCTGGTTGTCGCCCGTGCGGCGCATGGCCTCCTGCACCAGTTCCGCGCAGACGCGCTTGAGGGTCGGCAGTTCCGGGCCGAACTGCACGATGGGACCCTCGCCGGGCCTGGCCGCAGGCTGGTCGCTGTGATGGGCGGCCACGTGCTCCCGGATGCGGTCGATGTCCAGCGTGTCGCCCGTGGTGCAGCTCGCGGCGTCGAGGACGAGGAATTGCAGTTCGCGGATGTTGCCGGGGAAGGCATAGTTCAGGAGCAGGGGAAAGAGCTCCGGCGGGGGCGCCGGCTTTCTGCGCTGCTGGCAGGCCTGGCGCAAAAAGTGGTCCACCAGCAGGGGGATGTCCTCGCGGCGTTTGCGCAGGGGGGGCAGGTGCACATGGTGGGCGCGCAGGCGGTAGTACAGGTCCGAGCGGAACCGTTCGGGTTCTCCCAGGCCGGTCGGGTCGACGTTGGTGGCGGCGATGATGCGCGCGTCGGTCTTGCGCGTCACGTCGGAGCCGATGGGCAGGTACTCTCGCTCCTGTACCAGGCGCAGCAGCTTGACCTGGGAGGCCTGGGGCAGGTCCCCGATCTCGTCCAGGAACAGGGTGCCGGCCCTGGCGTTCTCGACCAGGCCGGGCCGGGCGCGGTCGGCTCCGGTGAAGGCACCTTTCTTGTGGCCGAACAGGGTGTCGGCGAAGATGTTGTCGTCGAGGCCGGCCACGTTGACGGGGATGAACTCGCCCTGGCGGCCGCTCAAGTCGTGGATGACCTTGGCCACCAGCTCCTTGCCCACGCCGGATTCGCCGGTGATGAGCACGGGCTGGGTGCTGCGCGCGATGGCCTCGATGTACTGGAAGATGGAGCGCATGGCCTTGGAGCAGGTCACGATGGGCGCGAAGGCCTCGGGATGTTCCAGGGTGTCCTGCAGGAAGCGGCTTCGCAGGCCGCTGTTCTCGCGCCGGAGCTCGCGGATCTCGATGGCGTGGCGGATGCCCGAGACGAGGCTGCTCTTGTCGTTGGTCTTGACGAAGAAGTCGAAGGCCCCGCGCTTGATGCACTGCACCGCCGTCTCCACCTGGCCGAGGCCGGTGATGACCAGGACAGGGATGTCGGGGTGGGTCCTGCCCACCTCGTCGATGAGATCCTCGCCGGACATGCCGGGCATGGCCAGGTCCACGGCCATGACCTCGACCTCGGTGGAGGCCAGGATGCCGGGCACCTCGGTGCTGTCCTGGCAGCAGATGATGTTGTCGATGCCGTGGGACTTGAGGGCCAGGGAAAAGGACCTGAGCCAGGTTTCCTCGTCGTCCACGAGAAGCACGGGGTAGGTGGGGAATTTGCTCATGGGTGTGCCTCAGTCGTACGTGCGTTCGTCCACGAGGGCGGGGCCCCCCTCGGGGATGGTTTCGCCCAGGCCCAGGACCGACACGGCAGGGCGCAGCTTGGCGGTTTCCTGGAACGCCGCGGCCACGGCTGCGGTGTCCACGGGCCCGTTGGTTTCGATGCGCAGGGTCAGGCTGTCCCTGCCCCCGGCGTTGCCGACCACCACCTGATGCCGGAGGATTTGCGGGAACCTGGCCATGGCCGCGGCCACCTGGGACGGGTAGATGAACTGGCCCTTGACCTTGGCCGTGTCGTCCACGCGGCCCAGGATGCCCATGAGCTTGGGGGACGTGCGGCCGCAGGCGCAGGGGGCTTCGGACAGGCGGGAGAGGTCTCCCGTGGCCAGGCGCACCAGGGGGTAGTCCAGGGTGAAGGGCGTGACCACGACCTCGCCGGTTTCCCCCGGCTGGACGGGCAGGCCCGTGACCGGGTCGCAGATCTCGACGTAGCAGCGCCCCGAGAGGTGCATGCCCCCCAGTTCCCGGCATTCATAGGCGATGCAGCCCACGTCGGCCGTGCCGTACCCCTGGCGGATGACCATGCCGAACATGTCCTGCACTTCGGAGCGCAGGCTCTCGGGCAGGCGCTCGGCGGCCACGAAGCCGACCTGCAGGCTGAAATCCCGCTTGGGGTCGAGGCCCTTTTCCAGCGCTTTTTCCCCCAGGGTCCTGAGAAAACTCGTCATGCCCACGAACCCCGTCACCGGCAGTTCCTGCAGGAGCTGGAGCTGGACGGCCGAATTGCCCGGCCCGGCCGGGATCACGGCGCAGCCCAGAGCCCGCAGGGGTTCCTCCAGCATGAGGCCGGCGGGGGTGAGGTGGTAGCTGAAGGTCATCTGCGCCAGGTCCCCGGCGCGGAAACCCGCGGCGTAGAAGGCCTCGGCCCAGCCCCAATAGTCGGGTTCGCGGCCTTCGGGGTCGTAGATGGGACCGGGCGACTGGTAGATGCGCGAGAGGGTTCCGGGCGCGCAGGACAGGAACCAGGGCAGCCCTTTTTCCCGCTGCAGGCGGGAGAGGTCCTTCTTGCGCAGGACAGGGATGGAAGTGAAATCATCCAGAGAGCGGATTTCGTCGGGCACGATGCTCGCCGTGGCCAGCCGCTCGCGGAATTCACCCTCGAAGGACGCCGCCCTGGCCACGACGGCCTGCAACGCGTTCCATTGCCGGGCCGTCCGGGTGTTGGCCGATTCCGCTTCGCGCTCGTGGTAGAAGCCCTGTGTTCTGTCCATGGACACTCCGAAAAGTGGGTGTGAAACCTGTTGAAGAGGGACGCTTCCGGAACCCGGGGGCTCCATGCTCGTGCAGGAGCGTTCAACCCAGCCAGCGTTTGCGCCGGCGGTAGTGCTTGACGTCGTGGTAGCTGCGCTTCTCGCCGCCGTGCCCCAGCCCCAGGTAGAACTCCTGCACGTCGGGGTTGCGCAGCAGGTCCTCGCCCTTGCCGTCCATGACGATGCGGCCGTTCTCCATGATGTAGCCGTAGTCCGCCAGGGACAGGGCCATGCGCGCGTTCTGCTCCACCAGCAGGACGCTGACGCCCTCGGTCGCGTTGATCCGGCGCACGATGTCGAAGATCTCCTCGACCAGAAGGGGCGCAAGGCCCAGGGACGGCTCGTCCAGAAGCAGAAGCTTGGGACAGGCCATGACGGCCCGCCCGATGGCCAGCATCTGCTGCTCGCCGCCCGACATGTAGCCGGCCAGCTGGTGCCGCCTTTCGCGGAGCCTCGGGAAATACGAATACACTTTTTCCGCATTGTGCGCAAAAAGGCGCGCGGGCTGCGTGTAGGCCCCGCAGCGCAGATTCTCCTCCACGGTCAGGTCCTCGAAGATGCGCCGGCCCTCCATGACCTGGAAGACGCCGGCCCGGACCAGCTTCTCGGGACTCAGGCGAACGGTGTCCGCGCCGTCGTAGAGGACGGAACCGGAGGTGACCTTGCCGTTCTCGCCGGCCAGGAGGCCCGAGACTGCCTTCAGGGTGGTGGACTTGCCCGCGCCGTTGGCGCCCAGCAGGGTGGTGATGCTGCCGGATGCCACGTCCAGGGACAGGCCTTTCAATACCAGGACCACGTCGTTGTAGACCACTTCCAGGTTCTGGACTTGGAGGATGTTCATGAATGCCTTCTTGTCGTTTTCAGAAAGAAACGGGCACCGTCGGCAGGGACGCCCGAGCGCCCCTGCCGTCGCGGTCCCTACAGTCCGAGCCATTCCTTCTTGCGTTCGAGGATGGCGGTCTTCACGAACACGAGCTTGCCGTCCTTGAAGGTGCAGACGTTGACCGACAGGTTCGGGCGATGGTCGTCGGGGAAGTAGCTGATGGCCGGGGCCAGGCCCATGGGGTCGAAGTCGCGCATGGTCTCCAGGGCGGCCTTGATGCTCTCGCCCGTGACTTCGCCGGCCGCCTTGGCCATCTTCATGCCTTCGCACATGACCATGGCCGAGACGAAGCCGCGAACGTAGTGGGTCATCTGGTGTTCGTCCTTGGTCAGCTTGCGGATCAGGTCCATGCCCGGGGAGGGCTGGCCGTAGATGGCCGCGCCCTGCAGCCCGAAGTGGCCGTTCGCCGCGTCGCCGGCCAGCTTGAAGATGTTCTCGTCGCTGCTCCAGATGTTGCTGAAGAAGGTGCAGGTCATGCCCAGCTTCTGGGCGTCCTTCATGATGACGGCCGTGGACGGCGTGGTGCCGCCGGTCCAGACGAAGTCGGGCTCGGCCTTCTTGAGGCTCAGGAGCTGCGGGGTGGCGTCGATGGCCTTCAGGTCCACGTTCTCCTGGCCCACGATCTCAAAGCCCAGCTCCTTGGCGTATTCCTTCATGGCGGCGATGGGGGCGGTGCCGTACGGGTTGTCCGGGAAGATGAAGGCCAGCTTCGGGGCGCGGGCCTCCTTCCAGGTTTCGCGCAGGTAGTTGAGGCCGGCGCGGCCCATGGTGGAGTAGTCCGCGGCGGCGGTGAAGTTGTAGGGAGCCTTCTGCGGGTCCATGAGGTGGGCCGAGTAGGAGGCCGAGAAGACCGGGATCTTGTCCTTGGCCACGAACTTGACCAGGGCTTCGGTGTCGCCCGTGCCCCAGCCCTGCATGGCCACGATGCCGCTGGAGGTGAAGCGCTTGTAGGCGGCCAGGGCCTGCTGCACGTTGTAGGCGTAGTCCACCTGGATGAGTTCGATGGGCTCGCCGCCGATGCCGCCGTTCTCGTTCAGCCAGGAGACGTAGGCCTTGATGCCCTCGGCGTAGGGCGTGCCCACGCTGGAGGTGGGGCCGGTCAGGTCGGACAGCACGCCCACCTTGTAGGCGGCCGAGGCGGAACCCACGGTGACCACGAGGGCCAGGACGGTCAGAAGCAGAAGTTTTTTCATTGGTCTCTCCGGATGCGGCAAAAGGTTTCCCCGGCGGCGGACGCCGGGACGTCAATATGCAAAGGGGTAGAGCTTCCAGTAGGCCTTGGTCAGCCGCCATTTGCGGGCCAGGCCTTCGGGCTCGAAGATGAGGAACAGCACCAGCATGAGCCCGAAGACCCCTTCCTTCATGGGCACGATGATGGCGCTCAGGTCCGGGGCGAACCCTCCCAGGGCCGAGATCAGCAGGTTCAGGAGCTCCGGCAGCAGGGTGATGAAGATGGCCCCGAAGATGGAGCCGATGACGGACCCCATGCCGCCGATGATGATCATGGCCAGGTAGCTGATGGACAGCCCCATGGAGAACTGCTCGGGGGTGATGTACATGGTGTAGTGGGCCCACAGGCCGCCGGCGATGCCGGCCAGGAAGGAACTGAGGCCAAAGGCCTGCAGCTTGTAGGCGAACAGGTTCACGCCCACGTTCTCGGCCGACTGGTGGTAGTCGCGGATGGCCACGAAGGCGCGGCCATGGCGGGTGCGCGTCACGTTGGTCACGGCCAGGACGCACAGGGCGGCCACGGCAAGGATGAGGTAGAAAATGCGTGCGTCGGTGTCGAAGGCGAAGCCCAGGATTTCGGGCGGGTCCACGGGCAGGCCGTTGGCGCCGCCCGTCAGGCTGGATGCGTGCAGAAAGACGTATTCGAGGATGAGCTGGGCGGCCAGGGTGGAGATGGCCAGGTAGATGCCCTTGAGCCTCAGGGACGGGATGCCGAAGACCATGCCGACCATGGCCGCGACGGCGCCTCCGCCGAGCAGGGCCAGGAAGAAGGGCGCCCCCATGTTCGAGAAGATGGCGGCCCCGTATGCGCCCACCCCGACGAAGGCCCCGTGGCCCAGGGACATCTGTCCGCAGACGCCCGTGAGCAGGTTCAGGGACACGGCGCCGATGACCGCGATGAGGATGAGGTTCAGGACGGATACTGCGTAGGAGTCCAGGAATTGCGGGCAGGCCAGCATGGCCGCAAGGAAGAGGGCCAGGCAGGTTTTCTGGAACTTCGAGGGGAAGAGGCCGTCCTCCCGGGCGTAGGTCGTGTAGAAGAGGCCGCACTTGTGCATGCTCATACGCGTTCGATCTCCTTGGTTCCGAAGAGTCCGTAGGGCTTGACCATGAGGATGACGACCAGGATCAGGAAGGACGCCACTTCCTTGAACCCGCCCAGGCCGAAGAGGTCCTTGGCCGCGCCTTCGCAGATGTTCTCGAGTACCCCGATGATGAGGCCGCCCAGGGCCGCGCCGAGCAGGCTGTCGAGGCCGCCCAGGATCACGGCCGGGAAGACCTTGAGACCCAGATGCCCGAGCTGGGCGTTGATGCCGTTGATGTTGCCGAGGATGATGCCGCCGATGCTCGAAACCACGGCCGCGATGCACCAGGACAGGGCGAAGATGGATTTGATGCCGATGCCCATGGACTGGGCCGCCTGCTGGTCGAAGGCCGTGGCTCGCATGGCGATGCCCAGGGACGAGTACTTGAAGAACAGGCTGAAGACCCCGAAGAGCAGCGCCGAGAGCCCGAAGGCCGCGACGTACACCGGCGCGATGGGCAGGCCCAGAAGCATGTAGGGCTCCTGGGGCAGGATGGCCGGGAAGACCTGGATCTGGGTGCCCCAGACCATCTGCACGAAGGATTTGAGCATGGACGACAGGCCGATGGTGACCATGATGACGGAGATGATGGGCTCGCCGATGAGGGGCCGCAGGATGAGGCGTTCCACCACGGTGGCCAGGACGATGGAGAAGACCAGCGTCAGCAGGAAAGAGGCCAGGAAGGGCAGCTGGAACTGCACCGTCAGGGCGAAGCAGATGTAGGCCCCGACCATGACCAGCTCGCCCTGGGCGAAGTTCACGACCTTGGTGGCCTTGAAGATGATGACGAAGCCCAGGGCCACCAGGCTGTAGATGGACCCGACCACCAGGCCGTTGATGATGAGCTGGAGATAGTATTCCATGTCCTGTCCTTACTGTTGCGCGACGTCGCGGATGCAGATGGCGCCCGTCATCTCCCGGTGGGAGCCGTCCTGGTAGGTGATGGCGATGCACAGGTCGGTGGTGTCCGTGCCGTCGTACAGCGCGTTGATCAGTTCCGCGTAGCGCTCCCCGATGACCTTGCGGCGGATCTTCCTCGTGCGGGTCAGTTCGCCGTCGTCGGCGTCGAGTTCCTTGAAGAGCAGGGCGAAACGGCGCACTTCGGTGCCTGGCTGCAGGGCCGGGTTGATGGCCCGGACCTCGGATTCGATGAGGTCGTAGAGTTCGGGTTTGGCCGCCAGGTCCTGGTAGGTGGTGTAGGTCAGGCCGCGGGATTCGGCCCAACGGCCGGCGATGTCCCCGTCCAGGCAGACGATGGCCGCGATGAAATCGCGTCCGTGGCCCAGGACCACGGCCTCCTGCACGTAGGTCGAGAACTTGAGCTTGTTCTCGATGAACTGCGGGGAGAAACGCACGCCCGCGGCCGTGGTCATGACGTCCGAGAGGCGGTCGATGATGACCAGCTGGCCGTTGTCCTTGAAGAACCCGGCGTCGCCGGAGTGCAGCCAGCCGTCCGTGACCGTTTCGGCCGTGGCGGCATCGTTCCCGAGGTAGCCCTGGAACACGGCGGGGCTCTTCGACAGGATCTCGCCCTCGTCCGAGATGCGGATTTCGGTTTCCGTGATGGGCTCGCCCACGGAGTCGAAGCTGACCGCGCCGTCGCGGTGGATGCAGGAGATGCCCGCGATCTCTGTCTGGCCGTAGATCTGCTTCAGGTTGACGCCCATGGCGTGGAAGAAGGTGAAGGTGTCGGGGCCCAGGGGCGCTCCGCCCGTGGAGGCCGAGCGGATGCGCGTGAAGCCCAGGCGGTCGCGCAGGGCGCGGAAGAGACCCCAGTCGGCCAGTCTGTTGGCCAGGCGCAGGCCCGCCGACGGCGTTTCACCGCGCAGCACGGCCCCGGCGTAGCGCAGCCCCACGGGCATGCACAGGTTGAAGAGGAAACGCTTGAAGGGCGAGGTCTCCATGATGCGCACCCGCACCTTGGCGGCCATGTTCTCCCAGACGCGCGGCGGCGAGAAGATGAGGTGCGGCCCGATTTCGCGGATGTTCTCCTGCACGGTGTCCGGCTCCTCGGGGAAGTTGACGCAGAAGCCGAACAGCAGGGCCGAGGACACGGCCATCATCTGCTCGCCCATCCAGGCCAGGGGCAGGAAGGACACGAATTCGTCGGTATCGCGTTTGGGGTCGGACAACCCCAGGTTCCAGGCCATGGACAGCAGGTTCCGGTGCGAGAGCATGGCCAGCTTGGGCCGTCCCGTGGAGCCCGAGGTGGTGGCGATGAGGGCCGTGTCGTCGGGCGATACGCCGTCGACCCAGTTCTCGAACTCGCCCGCCCGGTCGCGGCCCAGGGCGCGGACGTCGTCGAAGCTTTTGAGGCCCGGAGCGTCGTAGGCGACCAGCCCTTTGGAGTCGTGATAGATGATGTGTTCGAGCAGGGGCAGGGCGTCCCTGATGGACAGGATCTTGTCGACCTGCTCCTGGTCTTCGGCCACCACGAGGCGCGCCCCCGACAGCTCGAAGACATAGCCGATCTCGTCGCCCGGAGAGTCCTGGTAGAGGCCCAGGGACACGCCGCCCAGGCCCTGGATGGCCAGCTGGGCCCAGAGCCATTCGGGGCGGTTGTCGCCGATGATGACGATGACGTCGCCGCGGCCCAGGCCCAGGGCTTTCAGGCCCGCGGCGAATTCGGCGGTGATGTCCCGGTACTGCCGGTAGGAAAAAGGCTGCCAGATGCCGAAGCTTTTTTCGCGCAGGGCCGTGCGGCCGGGGCGCGTGCGGCTGTTCTCCAGGAGGAGCTTGGGGAGTGTGGTTTCGTACGGCGCGTTCATTCAGCGTCCCTTGTACAGGCCGTCATCATCGCCCAGGTAGGCGCTGATGACCTTGGGATTGGACTGGATGGCTTCGGGCGTGCCGCTGGCCAGGACCCTGCCGAAATCGAGGACGATGACGTGGTCCGAGAGGTCCATGACCACGCCCATGTCGTGCTCCACCAGAAAGACCGTCACGCCCCACTCCTCGTTGATGTCCAGGATGGAGCGGGCCATGTCCTCGGTTTCCTCCAGGTTCATGCCGGCCATGGGCTCGTCCAGGAGCAGCAGCTCGGGCTCCGCGGCCAGGGCGCGCCCCAGCTCGACCTTTTTCTGCACGCCGTAGGGAAGGTGCCCGGCCGTCTGGTGGCGGTAGGGGGAGAGGTTCAGGAAATCGATGATCTCCTCCACGCGCTGCCGGTGCCGCGTTTCCTCCCGCCTTGCCTTGCCGAGGTAGAAGACCGAGGCCAGCAGGCCGTATCCCAGGCGCGAGTGGCGGCCCACCATGAGGTTGTCGAGAACCGACAGGCCGCGGAACAGGGCGATGTTCTGGAAGGTGCGGGCCAGGCCGAAGCCCGTGCGCTTGTGCGCGGGCACGCCGGTCAGTTCGCGGTCGCCCATGCTGATCTTCCCCTTGGTCGGGGTGTAGCGGCCCGAAATGCAGTTGAGCATGCTCGTCTTGCCCGCGCCGTTGGGGCCGATGAGGGAGGTGATGCTGCCCTGCTGCACGCTGCACGAGACCCGGGACAGGGCCGCCACGTTCTTGAAGGTCAGGCTGACCTCCTGCACCGCGAGCAGCGGGCTACTCCCATTCATGCTTGAAATCCTCGGGGCCGACCACGTCGTACCCGGCTTTCTGCAGCGCCGCCGCGATGGAGGAGGGGTTGGGCGTGTCCACGCGGATGACGACCATGCGTCGGTCCCTGTGGGTGAAGGTGCCGGTGGAGATGATGGAGTAGCCCAGGGCGTCGATGATGCCCGAGACTTCCTTGAGCACACCGGGCCGGTCCACGACCTCGAAGACGATGCGCGAGCCGCCCTGGCCGTAACCCATCTCCTCGGCCAGCACTTCGAGCATGATGGTGCGGTTGATGTAGCCGATGAGGTCGCCGCCCTGGTTGACCACGGCCAGGCCGGCGAGGTTCCTGGCGTGCATGAGCATGGCCGCGGCCTCGATCTCCGTCTCCGGGGTGACGGTGACGATGTCCTTGCGCATGATCCGGCCCACGGTCAGTTTTGACAGCAGGTAATTGAGCTCGTGCTTGTCCAGGCCCGTCACGAGGGAGGGCATGGCCGCGTTGATGTCTTCGGTGCGCACGTATCCCGCGAGCTTCCCGTCCTTGACCACGAACAGCATCCAGAGTTGCTGCTCGTCCATGAGCCTCTGCGCGTCCTCGGCCAGGGCTTCTGGGGGCATCGCAGTGAAATTCTTGAGCATTTTGAGCCCGACAAACATGGCAGCTCCTTCTTCTCGGGGTGGGGGTTTCTCGGACCTTTTGAAAGGTTCGTGCCAGAATGCGTCCGCAAGGGGGGCGGTGGTGTGGAACGGATCGCACTCATATTTGAAAATTCCATAAATTCGGCATGTTGTTTCAGATGGCGCGCAGGCTGGCGGCAATGGCGTCGATACGCCGGACACCGCCTGGCCCGATGTGTCGGCCTTTGTGTCGCAATAAAAGTTGTCGTCATGGGCCCTGCCCGTGCCGTTGCGGCGGTTCGGGCGGGAAGATGCCTCGCAACGAAAGTTTCTGTGGCAAAATAAATTGCAGACCGATTTCGTCACGGCTGTTGACACGGGGTTATTGTGGCATTATTTTGAACATAATTTCATTATATGAATGGGAGGCGCAGTGGGACGCAGGAGAAAATGCAGGTTCGTGGCCGACATGCCCGAAGTGACGGTGTTCAAGCCCCAGGGAGTGCCCATGTCGGAGCTTCGCGGGGTGGTGCTCGGCCTCGACGGGTTCGAGGCCCTTCGCCTGGTGGATGGCGAGGGCCTGACCCAGGAGCAGGCCGCGGAGCGCATGCAGGTCTCACGGCCCACGCTGTGCCGCATCCTGGGCGAGGCCCGCAGCCAGGTGGCGCGGGCGTTGTCGCGCGGATGGGCGATTCGCGTCGAGGTCGACGCGGAGCACGCCGTGACCGGCGGCAACGGCCAGGAAAACATGACCATCCCATGCCGGCGCGCGCAAGCGGGCTGCGGCCGGGGAAAAACTCAAGGAGGGCGATCATGCCGGGTCAGAGAGGACAAGGTGGCGGAGGACGAGGCCAGGGCGGACGAGGCCAGGGCGGACGCGGACAGGGCGGCGGATGCCGCGGTCAGCGGGCGGGCGCGGGAGGCGGCGTCGTGAGCGGCGGGCAGGCCGGCGGCGGCCTGGGCCGGAGGCGGCGGGACGGATCGTGTGTGGATGAGGCCGCCGGCCCGCAATCCGGAGCCGGGGGTATTGACACGGAAAAACCAGAGGCATAATTGCTCGTTTGAGCAAAACGGAGGATTTGTGCCACGACCCAGGAAATGCCGCCGCATCGAAGGATGCCCCAAGGCGTTGTTTTTCAAACCGCACGGGATTCCCCTGCGCGAACTGACGGAAGTCTACATGCCCATGGACGGCTTCGAAGCCCTGCGCCTGGCCGACTATCACGGCCTGGGCATGGAGGAGGCCGCGGCCCGCATGCACGTGTCGAGGCACACGTTCGGCCGCATCCTGGGCGATGCCAGGCGCATCGTGGCCCGGGCCCTGGTGGAGGGGTTGGCCCTCTACATCGCCAACGATTCCGGAATGTCCTGTGCGCAACTGCAGCCGGACCGCCTGGCGGCCCGTAGCAAGGAGCTGAATATGAAGAAGATAGCCGTGACCAGCGAAGGCCCGAAAATGACGGACCGTGTGGACCCGCGTTTCGGCCGGGCCGGTGGCTTCGTGGTCGTCGATCTGGAGACCATGGCCTCCACCTACGTGGACAACGGGTCTTCCCAGGCCATGAGCCACGGCGCCGGCATCCAGGCCGCCGAGAATATCGTCAACGCCGGGGCGGGAGTGCTCCTGACCGGGTATGTCGGGCCCAAGGCCTTTTCCGCCCTGAAGGCGGCCGGGGTCAAGATCGGCCAGAACCTGGACAACATGACCGTGGCCGAGGCCGTGGAACTCTACAAGGCCGGCAAGGTCGAGTTCGCCGACGCCCCGAACAAGTAGGATGCGCATATGATCGTTGCAGTCGCCAGCGGAAAGGGCGGTACGGGCAAGACCACGGTTACGGCCTCTCTGGCCGTGACCTGGCCTGGGCCGGTCATGGCCGTCGATCTCGATGTGGACGAGCCCAACCTGCATCTTTTCCTGAAACCCGACATCTCGGGGATCGAGACGGTCACCATCGAGGTGCCCGAGGTGGACGAGGAAAAATGCACCTACTGCCGCGCCTGCGCCGAACTCTGCCAGTTCAAGGCCATCGCGGTCATGGGCAAGGCCATCATGACCTTCCCCGAGATGTGCCACGGTTGCGGGGGCTGCATGGCCATCTGCCCTGCCGGGGCCATTGGCGTGACCACCCGCGAGCTCGGCGTCGTGGAGCGGGGCCTGGCCCGGGACCTGATCCCGTGCGTCACGGGCCGGCTGCGCATCGGCGAGGCCATGAGCCCGCCGCTCATGCGCCATGTGCGCTCGCACATGCGGGCCGAGGCCGGGGACGCGGACATCCTCATCGACGCGCCCCCCGGCGTGAGCTGTCCGGCCATGAGCGCCGTGGCCGACAGCGATGTCATCGTGCTCGTGACCGAACCGACGCCCTTCGGCTATTACGACTTCACCCTGGCGGTGGAGGCCTTCACACCTCTGGGCAAGCCCATGGCCGTGGTCGTCAACCGCGCCGGCCTCGGGGATGAACGGGTCTATGGGTTCTGCGCCGAACGCGGCCTGCCCGTGGTGGCCGAAATACCCTACCGCCGCGACATTGCGGAACACTATTCAAAAGGGCTCGTCCTGGCCGAACTCGACGGGGAGCTTTCGGCCCGGTTCGGCGCCCTGAGCCGCACCCTGAAGGAAATGGCCAAGGAGGGCGGGCATGCGTGAAATCGTCATCATCAGCGGCAAGGGCGGCACGGGCAAGACCTCCGTCACGGCGGCCTTTGCGCACCTGGCCGAGAACAAGGTCATTTGCGACCTGGACGTGGACGCACCGGACCTGCATCTGCTGCTCGATCCCCAGGTGGTGCGCGAGGGGGCTTTCCACTCGGGCAACGAGGCGGTCATCGACCGCGAGAGGTGCATCGGCTGCGGGACGTGCATGGAGATGTGCCGTTTCGGCGCGGTGGATGCCGACGGCGAGAAATTCCGCATCGACCCGCTGCGCTGCGAGGGCTGCAAGGTCTGCGTGGCCTTCTGCCCGGAGGAGGCCATCGATTTTCCGTCCCGTCACTGCGGCACGCGCTACGTGAGCGACACCCGCTTCGGCCCCATGGTCCACGCGCAGCTCTTCCCTGGGCAGGAGAATTCCGGGCGGCTTGTCAGCGAACTCAAGAAGGAGGCCCGCGTGCTCGCCGAGCGGATGGGACGTGACCTGATCCTGTGCGACGGGGCCCCGGGCATCGGCTGTCCGGTCATCAGCTCCCTGTCGCAGGCCGACCTGGCCGTCGTGGTCACGGAGCCGACCCCCTCGGGCGTGCACGATCTGGAGCGCGTGGCGGAACTGTGCGACCATTTCCGGATCAAGGTCGCGGTCATCATCAACAAGCACGACCTCAACGCCGGGCATACGGAGGGCATCGAGGCCATGTGCCGCAGGAAAGGCTACGTGCTGGCCGGGCGGCTGCCCCACGACACCGTGGTCACCGAGGCCATGGTCCGGCGGCAGGCGGTGACGGAAATGGACGGCGAGAATTTCGGCCGCCGGGTGAACGAGGCCTGGACGGTCATTCAAGGGCTTTTGAACGCACATTGATCAAGGAGAAGGTATGGAAAAGGCGAGAATAGCGGTCCCTTCGGCACATCCCGGGGGACTTGAGGCGGAAGTCGGCGCCCATTTCGGGCATTGCGACGTGTACACCATCATCGACGTTGTGAACGGACAGGTCACTGCGGTCAGCACCCTGCCCAACGTGCCCCACGTCCAGGGCGGCTGCATGGCCCCGGTCAACCATCTGGCCCAGAACGGCGTCAACCTGCTCATTGCCGGCGGCATGGGCATGCGTCCGCTCATGGGGTTCAACCAGGTCGGGATCGACGTATATTACGGGGCAGGCGCACCGAGCGTCGGCACGGCCGTGGATGCCCTGCTCAAGGGCGCTCTGGTCCCCTTCACCCAGGATTTCACCTGCGGCGGCGGCCACTAGCCATCCTCCGGGCCGGGCGGCCCCGCCCAAGGGGGCTGTCCGGCCCTTTACCGACCTACGCTGGAGGACGACATGCACGTGGTCATAATCACCGGGCGCCGGGACGCCCTGCACGAGTTTGCGCTGGGCCTGGGGAAGGATGTCGAATGGACGGCTTCGGCCGCCGACGTGCTGGACAGGGCACCCACGCCGCCGTGGCAGCTCGTGGTGGTGGACGCCATGACGCCGGGGATGGATTACAAGAAGTTCGTGACGGATCTGTTGCGCGTCAACGCCATGCTCAACACCGTGGTCATCACGGACATGAGCCCGGAAGAATTCCACGAGGACAGCGAAGGCCTGGGCGTGCTGTGCGCCGTGCCGTCCATGCCCGGCTGGGACGACGGGGCCAGGGCCATGAACCAGCTCTGCCTGCTGTACGGCCTGGGCTGATCCGAATCGGCAAATGATACGGCAAGGGGCGGTCCGCACGGGCCGCCCCTTGTCTTTTGCGGGCTAGTTGTACTCGTTCATGGCGGCGTCGGCGTAGGTGTCTTCGAGCACCTTGCGCAGACGGAAGGCGCCCTCGATCATCGGGGCGAGCTTCGGCAGGCCGTCGATCTTGTCCACGTAGCTGAAGGCGCCCATGACCTCGGCCATGCGGCGGGTCTCGTCGGTGCCGTGGCCGGTGAAGAGCACGACCTGGATCTTGGCGTTGATCTCCTTGATGCGCTTCAGGGTCTCGATGCCGTCGATGCCGGGCATCTCGATGTCCAGGACCACGACATCATAGCTCTTCTTCTTGATCATCTCCAGGGCGTCGTCGCCGGTGTGGGCCACATCCGGGGAAACCCCGTACAGGATATTCAGGCGGTCGGCGAGGATGCGGCACAAATCCTTCTCGTCGTCCACGATCAGCAACTTCATCTTGTTCATCTTCATTCCTCCTTGGCAGATGCCGGATCTTCCGGCCCGTTGTTTTCGTTGCGCGCATGCACGGCCATGGGCGCCCTGATGGTGAAGGTCGCCCCGTGCCCAGGCGTGCTGCGCACGGTGATGCTCCCGCCCATGGCCTCGATGATGCCGTGGCAGATCGCCAGCCCCAATCCAATCCCCTTGCCCACGTCCTTGGTGGAAAAAAAGGGTTCGAAAATTCGCGTCAGCAGATGCTCCTCGATGCCGCAGCCGGTGTCCTGCACGCTGACCTCAAGTTCGCCGCCCCGGATGTCACCGGAAAGAGTCAGGACCGGTTCGCCGGAGCCCATGGACCCTGCGGAGTGCAACGCCTCCATGGCGTCCATGGCGTTGTCCAGCACATTGGCCAGCACCTGCTCCCATTCCGAGGCGGGCAGCTTCAGGTGCGCGAGTCCGTCCGCCCAGCGTTCTTCCACCCGGATGCCCAGGGATTCGATGCGGCTCTGGCGCGTGTCGAGCAGGGTCCGGACCAGGGCGGGCAGGTCCGCCGTGACCCCGCGGGTATCCACGGCGCAGCGCAGGGTCAGGAGCTTGGAGGTGATGGCCTTGCAGCGCCGGGCCTGGTGGCGGATGAGGTCCAGCGATTCGAGGAACTCCTTGCGGCGGTCATCCTCCATGGGCGTTTCCTGCAGCACTTCCTCCATCCATCCGGCCTCGTTGAGCATGACCTGCACCGGATTGTTGATCTCGTGGGCCACGCCCGTGGCCAGTTCGCCCAGGGCGGCCAGCTTGGCCGTCTCGGCCATGCGCTGCCGCGACAGGGACTCCATCCTGCGCCCTTCGGCCTCGCCGATGGCCGCGACGAGGGTGTCGATGTCCGTGGGCTTGAGCAGGTAGTCCCGGGCTCCGCCCTTCATGCCTGCCACTGCCGTTCCCAGAGTGGAGTCGGCCGTGAGCAGGATGACTTCCGGCGCTGGGCGCTCGGCCTTCAGGGCGTCGAGGGTCTCCAGGCCGCTCATGCCGGGCATGGAGATATCCAGGATGACGACTTCCGGCGGCGATGTGCGGGCCGCCTCCAGGGCCTCCCGGCCGCTGTAGGCGGTGTGGGCCTCCATGCCCCGCGTGCGAAGGCGCTCGGCCAGGAGGTCGGCGAAATCGCGCTCGTCATCGACTACCAGAACATGGACCATACATGCCTACCGGGCGGGATGATTGCCCTGGGTCACGGCGCGGATGCTTTCCAGCAGGACGTCGATATCCAGGGGTTTCTTGTGGTAGCGCGCCGCCCCGAGGTTCAGGCAGGACTCGAAGTCCTGGTCCGAGCCGTGGCCGCTGAGCATGATCACGGGCAGGCCCGGCCACCCCTTGCGGATGCGCCGCAGCACTTCGAGCCCGCTCATGCCAGGCATGCGCAGGTCCAGCACCACCACGTCCGGCGGTTCCTGGGTGATCATGTCCAGGCCCGCCTGACCGTTCAGTGCGACCCTCGGGGAGAACCCGCGCATTTCGAGCCGTTCCTGCAGGGTGGTCACGAAGGCTTCTTCGTCGTCGATGAGCAGAATGTTCGGTTCTTCCATGTGCCTAGTCCTGTTTGCGCACGGGAAAGAGCAAGCGCAGCCGGGTCCCATCCCATTCGACCCGGCCGTCCTCCAACAGGGAAGCCAGAAACTGCACGCCGGCCGGGTCGGGGGTGATCCCGGCGGGCGGACGCACGCTCATGACATGAAAATCCCGGCCGGCCTCCAGATCCAGGCGCACCTCGCCGTCCTTGGTGCCGGCGCCCACGGCCCACTGCACGGCCCTGTACCCGGCCATGAGCACCTGCAGGGCGCCCACGCCAACGGGCAGCGCCGAGGGCGACGGGGTGAAGATGACGGCCGCGCCCCGCAGACGCACAAGACGCTCCGAAAGAACGGCCACTGTCCTGGCGTAGACGGCCAGGTCGCACCCTTCGAGCATGTCGTCGTCCGGGGAGTGCGCCAGGCGGCTGGTCGCCTCCAGCAGGTTTTTGCCCCGGTCCACATGGGAGGCGATGTTCTCGAGGGTGCGCTCCATATTGGGCCTGTGCTTGAAGTCCACCCGGGAGTTGACTTTCAGGATGTCGCCCATGAGCCCGGCCGACTCGCGGATGATGGCCAGGACGTTCTGCATTTCGTGCATGGTCAGGGCCGTGACGGAGCCCATGAAACGTGCTTCCTGCGCGATTTCAGGCATGTGGCGTTCCTTGCGTGGCGCTGATGGCCTCGCCGAGCGTGGTGATGAGTTCTTCCAGGTCCAGGGGTTTCATCAGGTAGGCGAAGGCTCCGTAGCGCATGCCCTCGATGCCGTCGCGGGTCTTGCCCTGGCCCGTGAGCAGGATGACCTGCACTTCGGGGTGCTCTTCTTTGACTCTCTGCAGAACGTCGAGGCCCTTGATGCCCGGCATCATGACGTCCAGGACCATGGCCTGCGGAACCTCTTCGGCCACGGCCTTGAGGGCCGCGTCCCCGTCATAGACCACCCGTGCCGAAATGCCCCTTATATCCAGGCGTTCGGCCAGGGTGTTGATGAATTCGGCCTCATCGTCGACCAGCAGGATTTTCCAGGTGCTCATATCCATGATTTAACCTTCCACGGAATGTTTGGGCAGCAGGATGGTCATGGTCGTGCCCTCGTTCAGCTTGCTCATGACCTTGATTTCTCCGCCCAGACGTTTGACGATGCCATAGGTGATGGACATGCCAAGACCCGTGCCCTTTTCCTTCTTGGTGGTGAAGAAGGGCTCGAACATGTTCTTGGCGGTTTCGTCGGACATGCCGCAGCCGTTGTCCTGAATGGAAATGGCCACGAAATTTTCGCTCTCGTCCCATGTCCTGAGGACGATCCGTCCCCCGTCGGGCACGGCGGCCAGGGCGTTGTTCATGATGTTCAGGAAAACCTGCTGGATCTGGCCGTGGTCCGAGGGAACGTTCGGCAGGTCCGGCGCCAGTTCGCGCACGAGTTCCACGTTGCGGTATTCTGCCTCGCGCTCCAGGAAGCCCAGGGTCTCGACCAGCACGGCGTTGAGGTCCAGGACCTCGATCTTGACGTCCATGCGCTTGGCGAAGCCGAGCATGCGGTGGGTGATGCCCCGGCAGCGGTCCACGGAGCGCAGGATGGCCTCGATCTGCCGCGCGAATTTTTCCTTCTCGGGAAAATCGGGGCGCAGGCCCATGATGTCGCGCATGAGGCCGGCCTTTTCGTTGATGATGGCCAGCGGGTTGTTGATCTCGTGGGCCACGCCGGCGGCCAGGCGGCCGATGGAGGACAGCTTCTGGGAATGCTCCATCTGGTGGATGGCGCCCAGGCGCTGCTCGTCGCTCTCCTGCAGTCGTGTGATGAGCAGGCTGGTCACGCGGTAGACCGCCAGGAAGATGATGACGACTCCTGACACGAAGATGAAGAGCAGGTCGATGCGCACCGTGTACCACGTGCTGAAGGCCGTGGGCTTGGGCTTGACGGCGACCAGGGCGAAGTCCGTGTCGGCCACGAAGGCCGTGGCGATGAACACGTTCTGTCCGTCCGGTTCGCGGACCGACTGGACGTTGGACTCGAAATTGGTGGGCGGCAGCTCGAAAGGCAGCTTGTCCAGCACCCTGCCGTAGCGGCGTGATTCGGTCTGCAGGACGCCGTGGTGGTTGACCAGGAAGGCGTCACTGCCGGGGCCCAGGCCCATGGCCGCCAGGATGCGGTCGAAATGCATGGTGTCCAGGGTGGCCCGCAGGACCCAGGACTGCCCGCTCTCCGTGGTATGGCGCACGGCGATGACCACGTGGGGGAATTTGCGGAAGCCCAGGAACACGTCGCTGACATACGTGCCCTTGAACTGCACCTGCTGGAACCAGGCCTGTTCCGAGTAGTTGCGGCCCACGAGGTCGTAGGGGCCGGAGTAGGTGATCTGCCTGCCCGTGGGGTCGATGAGTCCGAGGTCCACGAAGCCGGTGAATTCGCGGCGCATGACCTGGAAGATGCGCTGCAGGTTGGCGTCGTCCGAGAGTTCGTTGAATGAGTAGGCCGAGGCGATGAAGCTCACCGCCGAGATCCGTTCGGCCAGGAACAGCTCGAAGGAGTGCTTGGCCTTGCCCACCAGGGCCCGCAGGGGCGCCTGGATCTCGGCCGTCATGGTGTTCTGGTGCTCGTAGTAGTTGATCCCGGCCAGGGACAGAAGCGGGAGCAGCGTAACCAGCGCCATGAGGGACACGATCTTGCGCCTGAGCAGCCGGTATCGTCCCGGCGAGCTGATGTCCGTGTCCATGTCGGCCTTGATGGTGTTCAAGGTCGAGGAGAGGATGTTTTTCATGCGTTCTCCCCGGCCCGGTCGTAAAGTATGTCCCCGGCTTTGAGCCGACCTGCCGTCAGGCGGGTGACGACGGCCTCCAGGGGCCCCATGACCGAGTCTATGACATCAATACGCTTCCAGCGCAGATAATGATAGTACTCGTCTTCGATGCCGCCGCAGACGATGGTCCCGATGTCCCGGGACAGGGCCAGGTCGCAGAGGTCGTCGCCTGAGGGCTGGGCCAGAAGGAAGGACTTTCGCGAGACGATCTCCCCGCTCTCGGAGATGTTCAGGAACAACGCCTCCGTGGTCAGGTCGAAACGGGGGGCGATTTCGTCCCGGGCGACGGTGATCAGTACGCGACGTTCCATGGCTTACCGCTCCTCCGTGTGCTTTCGGGCCGGTTTGCGGACCTTTTCGGCGGAACGCTGTGCCGGGCCGGCGTCGAACTGGCCGGTCAGGTGGCCGGGCAGGTGTTCGGTCCGGATCTTGTCGCCGGTGCAGACCATGGCCGCGAATTCCATGATGTTCTTGAGTTCCCGCACGTTGCCCGGGAATTCGTGCTCGTTGAGCCTGAGCAGCGCCTTGGGGCTGATGCCGGTGATGTTCTTTTTGAACCGGGCGGCATAGTGACCCAGAAAGTGGTGCAGCAGGAAGTCCAGGTCTTCGCCGCGATCCTTGAGCCGCGGCAGGTGCAGACGCGTGGCCGAGATGCGGTGGAAGAGATCCTCCCGCAGCCGGCCGTCCTGAACCAGTTTTTCCGGCGATTCGGCCGTGGAGGCCATGAGCCGGGCGTTGACCCGCACGGGCTTGATCGCACCGACGGGCAGCACCGTTCCCTCGTCGAGGAAGCGCACCAGCCTGCCCTGGTGCGCCAGGGGCAGGTCGGCGATCTCCGACAGGTAGAGGGTGCCGCCCTGCGCCTGCTGGAAGCGTCCGGCTTTGAACTCTCCGGAGCCGTCCAGCACGCGGCCGAAGAGTTCGGCGTCGAGGAGTTCTTCGGGCATGGGGCCGCAGCTGAAGCGCACGAAAGGCTCCCGCGAGCGCGGCGAGGCTTTGTGCACCGCTTCGGCCAGGAGATCCTTGCCCGTGCCGGTCGCGCCGGTGATGAGCACCGGCGCGTCGTGCTGGGCTATGACCGGCACGACGCGCAGAAGCTTCTCCATGGCCTGGCTGCGGCCGATGATCTGCCCCTGGCCCGTGGCCTGGGACAGTCGCGCCTCGGTCTCGCGCAGGGCGGTCAGGTCCTCGACCACGTCGAGGACGCATACGGGGCGGTTGTTGCCGTCGCAGACACGCACGGGGGTTATGCGCACGGGGATCTTGCGGCGGTGACGGTTGATGCAATCGGTCTCGATTCCTGCCCCCGGCCCTTCCCCGGATCCGTGGGGACAGCCCTGGACACAGGCGCGGCTGCGCAGCACGTGTCTGCAGGGCAGCCCGCGGACTTCCTCGCGGCGGTAGCCGGTCAGGTTTTCCAGAGCCTTGTTGAGCATCAGGACCCTGCCGTCGTCGTCCAGCATGACGATGCCCATGGGCAAACCGTCCAGCAGGGCCGGGAGGTCAGGACAGTCGGTTCCGATCAGGTCTTCAATCCGTTTGAGCACGAGTCTCTCCCTTAGTGCGCGCCGCCCCCGATGAGACCGGACGCAGCCACGCAGAGCACGATGACTTCAAGCAGGGCGATCAGTGCGAACTTGAAGTCTTTTTTCTTGAAGTAGGCGATGGTGACCGGGATGTAGGCCACGATCGTCAGGCCGCCCAGGAGCGCGATTCCGAGGAAGTTCAGGAAGTCGCCCTTGGTCAGCAGGGTCGCCCAGCCCCAACCGATGGGCACGTTGTTCTCCACGAGGTATTCGTGCACGGGCATGGACCAGAACTTGGTCACCAGCTCCATGGAAACATAGGGCTCCATGATGCCGGAGACATAGAGTATATACGTGACAAGCATGAGAGCCAAGCCGCTCCAGCACCCATAGAAAAGGATGTTGGCGTAGGTGACCTGCTCGGCAGAGGCGTTGGTTTGAGGTGCGTTCATGATGTATCTCCTTGCTATGAGAAAGTTAGAAGCCCAGGCCCTTGGCCAGTGCCTTGCCGCCGGCGAAAAGCAGGACGCCGATGACCATGTAGCGGATGAAGGCCGGTTTGGCCTTGGCCAGCAGGCGCACGCCCACGAAGGAGCCCATCATGAGGCCCACGATGGACGGGATGGCCATGAGGGGGATGACGCAGCCGCGGTTCAGGTAGACCCAGGCGGCGGAGGTGTCGGTGATGGAGAGCAGGAATTTGCTCGTGCCGACGGCGACCTTCAGCGGTGCGCCCATGAGCAGGTTCAGCACCGGGACGTTGGCCCAGCCGGCGCCCAGGCCGAACATGCCGGCCATGATGCCGATGATGATGAAGAGCAGCAGGCCCGGCAGGGTGCGGTGGGTCTTCCACTCGACGATTTCGCCGTTGGCTTCCATGTAGGCGCCGTTGATGCCCAGGGCCAGGCCCAGGGCGTCCTGCTTGGTGACCACGGGACGGGCCGTGTTCTTGGAGGTCAGGAGCAGGATGGCGATGCCCATGATGGTGCCGCCCAGGCAGATCTGGACCACGTTGCCCGGCAGGGCCAGGCCCAGGAAGGCGCCGACGATGGCGCAGCTGGAGGCGATGAGCGCCACGGGCAGGGCCAGGCGCAGGCTGGCCAGGTTGCGCTTGAGCAGACCCGGTCCGGCGGCCAGGGCTCCGGCCAGGGCCACGAGCAGGCCGGCGCCGCGCACGAAGTCGAGGTGGAAGGGGAAAAATCCGCTGACCAGGGGCACGTAGAGCACGCCGCCGCCCACGCCGGCCAGCACGGCGATGATGCCGAGGATGAAGCAGAAGACCAGCAGAATGCAGGGCCATGCCCACCACGGAAGGGTGGACGGGGCGCCCGTGGCTTCCGCCATCTGCTTTGCGGCTTCGCCCGCGAGTTCGGTATTGTTGCCAGCCCAGGCCAAAGTGACCAACAGGAGGAGAGCAAGTCCGGCTCCTCCCAGAATTCGCATCCACGTTGTGTTCAGTTTCATCCCAGTTTCGCTCCCGTTTACACGTTTCCTTATGAAGACCATTTCTCGAAATGCCACGATGCCCAACGCATTTGGCACCTTTACAGGGCAAGGAGCATGCCAGCGGGAAAACGCAGGGGTTCCGCGGGTTGACGAGTTCCTGTGTTGGATGTAAACGGCAAAATATTGCCGCATTCGGCAAGATTGTGCCTTTTTTCTCAAAATCTTCGCTGTCCGGCGGAAAGCCTCCGGATTGTTTTCCGTAGGAGTCCGGGCATGGAGACGGGGTACGTAGTATGGTGAATACTCAGGGAAATGTGAGGGAATCGGGCACGGCCAAGGGTGCACGGACATCTGGCAAAAAATTGCCGCCAGCCTCCGGCGCTCCTGAAGCGGAGATTCTCGAACTGGGCACCGAAGACGGGCTGGGCAAGTTCGTCATCCAGTCCATGCCCATGCGCGACCTGTACCGGCTGGCCACCCAGGTGGCCGGGTCCGACGCGACCATTCTGGTCTACGGCGAGTCGGGCACGGGCAAGGAGCTTTTCGCGCGCCTGGTGCACCAGCTTTCGGGCCGCCGCGCCAAGCCCTTTGTCCCGGTCAACTGCGGCGTGCTCAAGGGCGAACTCTTTGCCGACAAGTTCTTCGGCCACGAGGCGGGCGCCTTCACCGGAGCCCAGCGCCAGCGCAAAGGCAGTTTCGAGCTGGCCGCCGACGGGACCCTCTTCCTCGACGAGGTCGGCGAGATCCCGGCGCCAAACCAGGTCGACTTCCTGCGCGTTCTGGAGGAGAAGACCTTCCGCCGTCTGGGAGGGGAGAAGACCCAGCCCTTCGACGCGCGCATCGTGGCCGCCACAAACCGCATGCTGCACAAGATGGTCGCCGCCGGCGAGTTCCGGGCCGACCTCTACTACCGCCTGAACGTCATCCCCGTGACCCTGCCGCCCCTGCGCGAGCGCGTCGACGACATCCCGCCCCTGGCCGAATACTTCCTGGCCATGTACCGCCACCGCTATCACAAACCCGACGTGCGCCTGGCTCCAGCCACCCAGGACGCCCTGTGCGCCTATTCCTGGCCGGGCAACGTGCGCGAGCTGCGCAACCTGACCGAACGCCTGGTCCTGCTCTGTGCGGAGCCCGTCATCGAGCCCGCCCACCTGCCTCTGGAAATGCGTCTGGCCACGGGCCTGCCTGCTGCCGAATACGGCCATGGCTCCCTGACCCTGGAGGCCGCCGTGCGCCAGGCCGAAGTCGCGGCCATCGTCCGCGCCTGGGCCGAGGCCGGCGGCAGCAAGGCCCGTCTGGCCGATATCCTGGCCGTGAGCCCCCGCACCCTGCGCTACAAACTGGCCGAGTACGAGCTCAAGCTGGTCTGAAAGGCTCAGCGCCCCTCTCCGGGAGACCGGAGCACTCCTTCCGCCTTCCGTGACATTTCCGCTCTCGACAGATCGCGACTGTCCGAATCCTGGTCGGCAAAATTTTGCCGGTTGTTTTTTTCACGTCCACCTGTCCCCGCATATGCGCCAGGAAAGTTCAAAGACGACAAAATTAGTACGAATTATTAAGTCGTATTCGTTAAATAGCATGATTTTTATATTGATCACACGATTGGGGTCGTGTATCTGAAATCTGCCCAAAAACAGCTGGTTGGCCGGTGCGATGCCTCGGCATCACTACCCCGACTGCCTTGACCGGCTCTTGCAGGCTGCGCTTTGGCGGCTCGGATGCTCCGGTTTCCGGCGCGGCACCTGCGGTCCGGCTT
>CALMTS010000104.1 GCA_937872685.1 uncultured Desulfomicrobium sp. | reverse complement strand
ACGAACCTTTCTCCTACCCCTCTTTGCGATTCAAGCCCAGTATGCTGACCACATTGTGAGCAGCCTGGACCGTGAAAGCTTCCTCCGAAAGGCGATCCTTGTCGTCCTGGCCGATGACCAGGCGAGGAGCGTTGGCCAGGGCCTCATCAGGGGTGATGCCGTATTCAGGCCCGAAGGAATTCTGGTAGTACATGTCCTGGAACCCCGAGAACTTGAGGGCATGGGCCGTAGCGTCGAGCACTGCGAGCTCGTCCTTTTCCATCAGCCCCTGTTCCCGCGCCTTGAGCAGACCGGCCAGGCATTCTCCTCCCTGCGTGCAGGCAATGTGCCCGTGACGGTTGGCCAGAAGCATGGATTCGATGATGCGCTGTTCGCTGACCTGCACGACCTGGAAGGAACCGCCCAGGCTGACGTATTTATCCGCGAAGAACGCCACTCGCGGAAAGGACACGGGATTGCCGATCATGGCCGCCTGGGCAACGGAGGGACGGACCTTTACGGCTTCGTAACGACGATGCCCCTCTTCCTGTGCATAGTATCGGAAAACCGGGTCGGCGTGCTCGGACTGCACACCGAAAATGCGCGGCAGAACGTCGATGATACCCAGGCGCAAAAGCTTGAGAAAGCCGCCCATGATGGCCGTGATGTTTCCGGCGTTGCCGATGGGCACGAACACGGCCTTGCCGCGCATATCCCAATCATACCACTGGGCCACCTCGAAAGCGTAGCTCTCCTGACCCAGGATACGCCAGGCGTTTTTGGAATTGAGCAGGGCCACCCTGTAGTGGTCTGCCAGATACTCCACGACCTTCATGCAGTCATCGAAGACTCCGGGAATCTCCAGCACTTTCGCACCGCTTCCCAGAGGTTGGGACAGCTGCTGGGCAGTGACCTTCCCTTTGGGCAACAGCACCACGGAAGTCAAAGGGGCGCCGACATAGGCGGCATAGAGGGCGGCTGCGGCCGAGGTGTCTCCGGTGGATGCACAGATGGTCAGGACGTTGTCCCACCCATGTCTGGCCACGAGATGCCGCAGATAGGAAAATGCGCAGGCCATGCCACGGTCCTTGAAGGATGCCGAGGGGTTCTGCCCGTCGTTCTTGAAGGCCATGGGCTGGCCGACAAGGCGCTCAAGGGCAGGTGAAGAACGGGTCACAGGCGTATTGCCCTCGCCTAGATACACGATGTCCTCTTCGCCAACCACGGGAGCCATGAGTTCATAGAACCGAAAAATGCCGCGCAGGGCCGGGTTCTTGGTTGCGGCACGCTGGTCGAAGAGGTCGCGCCATGCCTGGCCGGAGGTCTTTTCCAACTCACCGAAGCGGGTATCCTCGAGCAGGAAGACGCCCTTGCACTGCGGACAGGTGTAGTGAAGTTCGTCGATGGGATACCTGGCTTGGCAGCCGAGGCAGACATATTCCATTTCTCCGCGATAGGAGGGGAAAATATTGGATTCACGCATGGGATGCTCCCTCAAGGACTGAATTACGCAAGCACGGTATCGAGGACCGCACCTGCAAAAAGGAAAACTGCAACACAACCGTTAATGGTAAAAAACGCCAGATTGACCCTGCTCATGTCCTGTTCAGAAATAAGGCGATGCTCCAAGAGCAGGATCAAGGCCACTGCCAGACAAGCGCCTGCGTAGATGAACCCTGCCCCGGAAGCCCAGCCGGCCAGAAGAAAGAACAGGCTCGTGACCACATGGCTGAACGTTGAAAGAGCCAAAGCGGGCCCCACACCCAGGCGTGCCGGCAGGGAATTCAGGCCCTCGCTCCGGTCGAACTCAACATCCTGGCATGCATAAAGGATATCAAAGCCCCCAACCCAAAACGTCACCCCCAGGCCCAGGAGCACGGGGGTCAGTTCCACGTGGGGAGAAACCGCAAACCATCCGGCCAGCGGAGCCAGGCCCAGCACCGAACCAAGAACGAAGTGACAGAGGGAGGTGAACCGCTTGGTAAAGCTGTACAGGCCGGACCAGACCAGCGCCACAGGGGAAAGGGCGAGGCAAAGGGGGTTGAGCAGCCAGCAGGCACCGACAAAGATCACGGCGCTGGCGGCGATAAAAATCCGCGTCTCGAAAATCCCGATCTCGCCGGTAACCAACGGCCGGTTCCGCGTGCGGGGGTTTTTGGCGTCCATGGGCAGGTCCGCCAAACGATTCACCGCCATGGCGAAGGATCGAACGGCAACCATGGCCGCGGTCAACGCCAGAAACACCTTCCATCCGGGCCAGCCGTCCGCGGCCCAGAGCATTCCGAGGTACGCGAACGGCAATGCGAAGATCGAATGCTCGATCTTGACCATCCGCGCCAAGAGCACGGTCTTACGCCACATACTCCCCCCTACTCCACGACGACCTTGAGAAAGCGCTTCTTGCCGACCTTGAGGACATACTCGCCTGGCGCAAAGGCGAAGGAGGCGTCATCCTCCTTTTGGCCATCGATGGTCACGGCGTTCTGCTTGCACATGCGCCTGGCATCGCCCTTGGACGAGCAGACTCCGCTCTCGCTCAGCACATCAACCAGCACCGCTCCGGCCGACGCGGAAAAGACCTCTATGTCTTCAGGGATGCCTTGCTTGGCGAATACCGCGTTAAAACCGTCCCGTGCCGCGGCCCCAGCCTCGGAACCGTGGAATCGCCTCGTGATCTCCTCGGCCAGGTCTTCCTTGGCGGTCTTGGGGTGCAGAGATCCGTCCAGGACCTGGGCACGCAGGGCCCGGATATCGTCCAGGGAACGATCCGAAAGGAGTTCGTAATAGCGCCACATGAGGTCGTCGGAAATGGACATGACCTTGCCGAACATGTCGCCCGGGGCCTCATCGATGCCGATGTAATTGCCAAGGGATTTGCTCATCTTCTGGACCCCGTCGAGTCCTTCCAGGATGGGCATGGTCAGCACGATTTGGGATGCCTGTCCGTGCTCGCGCTGAAGATGGCGGCCCATGAGCAGGTTGAACTTCTGGTCCGTGCCGCCAAGCTCCACATCGGCGCGCAGGGCCACCGAGTCATAGCCCTGAACGAGGGGGTAGAGAAATTCATGAATGGATATGGGCTGGTTTCCCTTGAAACGCTTCTCGAAATCGTCGCGCTCAAGCATGCGCGCCACGGTGTAGCGGGAGCACAGGCCTATGAAGTCCGCCGCGGTAAAGGCGTCCATCCAGGTGGAGTTGAAGGCGATCTCGGTACGCTGGGGATCGAGGATCTTGAAAATCTGCTTCTTGTAGGACTCGGCGTTGCGCAGCACTTCCTCACGGGTCAGAGTCTTGCGCGTCTCGGACTTGCCCGAAGGGTCGCCGATCATGCCTGTGAAATCACCGATCAGGAAGATGACTTGGTGACCGAGATCCTGAAAATGCTTGAGCTTCTGGATGAGGACGGTGTGTCCCAAGTGCAGGTCCGGGGCAGTAGGGTCAAACCCCGCTTTGACGCGCAGGGGCGTATCGCGGCGCAGCTTCGCTACCAGTTCCTCTTCATTGATGATCTCCACGCTTCCGCGCCGAATCTGCTCCAGCTGGCGTGCCAACTCTGTGTCTGTCATGACTGTTCCTTATGTTCCCTGTATTGCCAGGGAACAATGCTTATGCACTTTCCCTGGTCCATTTCAATCAAAGCCCCATTGAGCATGCAGGCCCCTTTGGACAGCTCGAAGCGGTGGGGCAGGCAGGTCTGAAATCTCTGCAGGATGATGTCGTTGTCCATGCCAAGGCAGGAGTCCTCAGGCCCGCACATCCCGAGATCGGAAATATATCCCGTGATCCCGTCAAGCACACGGGCGTCGTTGGTTTGCACGTGCGTGTGCGTGCCTACTACGGCATGTACCCGGCCGCGCAGCAGATGTGCCATGGCCCGTTTCTCGGAGGTCGCCTCAGCATGCATGTCCACCACGATGACTGCGCCTTCCGGGATCGTACCGAGCAACCGCCGGGCAGCAGCGAAAGGGCAGTCGATCGGCTCCATGAACGTCCGCCCCTGCAGATTGATGACAGCAAGTTCGGGGAATCCCTCGCCCAGAGAGTACACACCTGCCCCACGCCCCGGAGCCTGGTCCGGAAAATTGGCCGGACGCAGAATCCATGGTTCCGAAGCCAGAACCGGACGTATGTCTGGATACTTCCATATGTGGTTGCCGGTGGTCACGACATCGATCCCGATGCGGCGCAACTCCATGGCGCTTTTGGCCGAAAGCCCAAGACCACCCGACGCGTTCTCGCCATTGGCGAGCACCGCGTTCAGCCCCAACTCACGACGCAAACGCGGCAGATGGTCTTTCACCATCTGCCGCCCTGCCCTGCCTACGATATCGCCCAGAAAGAGAAGCCGTAAAAAGGAGCTACTTGGCAATGCCTACGGCCCTCTTCTCGCGAATGACCGTGACCCTGATCTGCCCTGGGTACGTCATCTTCTCTTCGATCTGCTTGGCAATATCTTTGCTCAACATGTAAATCTGATCGTCGTTGACCGAATCGCAATCCACCATGACACGCACCTCGCGGCCGGCCTGGATGGCAAAGGCCCTGCTTACGCCGTTGAAGCCCGTGGCGATTCCTTCCAACTCCTCCAGACGCTTGACGTAGCTTTCCAAGAGTTCCTTGCGGGCGCCGGGACGCGCGCCGGACAGGCTGTCGGCGGCCTGGACCAGCACCGCATAGACGGATTTGGGGGGCACATCCTCGTGGTGCGCCGCAATGGCGTGCACAATTTCGCTGGATTCGTTGTATTTCTTGGCCAAATCGGCGCCGATGATGGCATGAGGACCCTCAACTTCATGGTCAACGGCCTTGCCCAGGTCATGAAGCAGACCGGCACGCTTGGCCTTCTTGATATCCAGCCCGAGCTCGGCGGCCATGATCCCGCAGAGAAAGGCAACCTCGAGGGAATGCTGCAGAACGTTCTGGGTAAAACTCGTACGGAATCGGAGTTGGCCGAGCAGACGAACGATCTCCGGATGGATGCCGTGCACGCCCAGGTCGAAGGTGGCCTGTTCGCCGATCTCGCGAATCTGCACGTCCATTTCTTTCTCGACCTTCTTCACGATGTCCTCGATCCGGGCGGGATGAATTCGTCCGTCGCTGATGAGGCGTTCCAACGAACGTTTCGCCACCTCGCGGCGCAGGGGATTGTAGGCCGAAAGGATGACCGTCTCGGGCGTATCGTCAATGATAAGGTCTACTCCCGTGGCGGCCTCTATGGCGCGGATGTTGCGTCCTTCACGGCCGATGATGCGCCCCTTCATATCTTCACTGGGCAGCTCGACGGAACTGACCGTATGCTCAGAAACATAGTCTCCAGCGTAGCGCTGCACAGCGCTCGCGATGATCATCTGGGCCTTCCGGTGCGCCGTTTCCTGTGCTTCGACCTCGATGACCCGGACCATCTTCGCAGCCTCATGCCGGGCCTTGCTTTCGATCTCCTGCATGAGCCGGGCGCGGGCCTCTTCAGCCGTCAGGCCGGAAATCTCCTCAAGTCGGGCCTGCTGCTGGGCGACCAATTCCTGCAGTCCCTCCTCCTTCTCCTCGACCGCCCGCTCCTGCTTGGCAACTTTCTTCTCCAGACTGACCAGTTCACTTTCCTTGAGAGCCAGAGACTCCACTTTCTTTTCCAGCCGCTCTTCCTTGGCTTGCAACCTGGCCTCGTTCTTCTTGATCTCCCGCTCCCGATCCTTGGCGTCCTGCTCTATCTCCTTCTTCAGGGCGAAAACCTCGTCCTGCGCCTGGAGCAAAATTTCCTTCTTGTGCGCCTGGGCGTCCTTTTTGGCTTCGTCGAGAATACGCTCAGACAACTTCTGGGCGTCTTCGATTTCTTTGTCGGTGATGTATTTCTTGAAGAGAAAGCCCGCAACTGCACCGATTCCGATACAAATAAATGCGGTGATGATGATGTCAGCCATGAAAAACTCCTTGGCGAAATATATTGAGATGCCTGCGCGAGGGCCATGAATTGCCGCTCCTGTCCTGAAATCGGACCCGGGGAACGACAGCGCGTGTAACTTCAACTCAGCAAGGAGGGAAGGCTGGTCTGGCTTTTCGAGAGGACAGACTCTTTAAAAGCCCCGGAAGGCAGTGTTGGGAATCATTTTGAACCTCTTAAGTTAAGAGGGGGTTGGCTACAGCCCATAAGGCTTCTCCGGCGTTCCGGAGCATGCACACAAGACCGTTGTAAGCTACCCTAATTGCGCTTTATTGGCTCAAAAACGCATCACCAATCACTGACCCCCCAGGGTTTTGGTCTGCTATTCTTCAGGACTATCTATCTTCGAAAGAAGTTGCTGCAGGTTGCCTTCAAGCTGCGTCAACTTCCCTTGATCATGTAAATAATCGTCGGCCAGACTGAGTGCCAGATATGTCAGGAGCCGCTCCTTGCTCATGCTGTTGGCCCGCCCTTGAAGCTCGCTGTAGCGTTTGTGTACAAACTCTACAGCCTGGTGAATCCGCTCAGGCGGGACGTCGGCCGCGAAGGAAAGATCGAGGCCGAGCACTGTCAAATTGTATCCTGGCATTAGCTAGTTTCTATCAACCTCTTGCAACCTGTTCAAGATATTTTCCACCTTGGCCAGAACAGCCTCCTTGTTCTGACGCTCCATCTCAAGCTCTTCCTTTAATTGAGAATTCTCAAGTTTCAAAGCATCCTGACGTTCCAGGAGAAGGGTTATCTTGTCCGTGAGTTGATTCAGAATATCCATGTCATGTCCTGGGATTAAGGTGTCTTTTATCGCTTCTTCCGCTCGATGTTCGTTTGCCGGGCACGTGCCACACACAGAACTCCGTCCGGAACATCCTTGGTAACCACTGATCCGGCGCCGACAAGGGCGCCTTCGCCAACAACAACTGGAGCGACGAGGGCTGTGTTGCTGCCAATGAAGGCCCCCGCGCCGATTTCCGTACGATGCTTGCGCACTCCGTCATAGTTGCAGGTAATGGTTCCTGCACCGATATTTGCGCCCGCGCCTATCTCGCTGTCACCCAGGTAGGACAGATGGCCTGCCTTGGCCCCGACGTGGAGAACAGTATTTTTGACCTCGACAAAATTGCCTATCCTGGCATTTTGACCAATGTCCGAACCAGGTCTCAAGCGTGCAAAAGGGCCGACCGTGGCTCCTGCCCAGACCCGCGATCCTTCAATATGAGAAAAGGATTTCACTTGGCAAGAACCAAGAATCGAGTCCTTGATCCAGCAATGTGAGGCGATCTTCGCCCCGCGTTCAATCCTCGAACAACCGTAAACTTCGCACGGTCCCACCAGTTCGGCCCCCGGTTCGATCTCCACGTCCGGGCCAATGACAATCGAGTTCGCATTTCGCAAGATCACACCAGCGTGAAGATGCGAGGAAACGATCCAGTCCCGCAAGGTTTCCTCAAAATTTACCAAATCCATGGGGGAATTGATACCGCGGAGCAACTCCGAATTGCCGAACGGCATTCCTACAATAGGTAGTCCCGCCTCAGAACAAATGCTTATCATCTGAGTCAGATAAAACTCACCCTGTGCGTTGTCCCGATCAATTTTTGCCAAGAGATTCGAACAACGGCCCACATCGAAGACATATACTCCGGAATTGACCTCATGAACCTCCCCTCCGTGTTCCACAGCGTCAAAATCCTTTTCCTCGACAACCCGAAGAACCGTTCCCTCAGACGACCGTATCACCCGCCCATACCCAAAGGGATTTTCAAGTTCGAGGGTAAGCATGCCCATGGCCGCTCCTTCCTCTGCACACATCGAGGCCAGAGCCTCAACCTCATCGACGGGAACGTAGGGCGTATCACCGTTCAGAACACAGATATGGGACAAGCCGCTTGCCTCCACTTCCGGCCAGGCCAGAGACACAGCGTGACCGGTACCAAGCTGCTCTTCTTGTAAAATAAATTGCAGATCACGCCCTGAAAATACCGATCTGACCTCTTGGGCTCCGAAACCGATAACAGTCCAGACGATATTCGGCGGCACCTGCCGCAAGGCATCAAAAACATAACCAAGCAGAGGCTTGCCCAGGACGGTCTGCAGCACTTTGGGCGAGTCCGAGTGCATCCGCGTCCCTTTTCCCGCAGCCAGAAGTACGTATCCCAACTTTGTATTCATCCGCGTCCTCCCAACCTGAATATTTGCGGACTGCCTGCTTCCGCAGAGAAAAACCTTTCCGGCGCATCGGATCCAAACGGAGCCGAACTCAAGCAAGCCAGTTCTCGACTTGCGTAGAGAACGAAAGATATCGACACATTAACAAACTCTCAAGAGTGGCGGAGAAAAAAAAAGCAGGCTCCGGAGAGCCTGCTTTTTCATTCATTCAACAGCGCCTATTACATTCGGCACGTGCCTTCGCTCACAGCGTTTGCACGACACTTCATGCGGTGGAGCGCCCTGGCCAATGCAGCCTGGACGGCTGCGTGATCCAATTTCTCCTGTTGCTGTCTGGCGCGCTGCTCGGCTCTGTCCTGAGCCCTGCGGGCCCGCTCCAGATCGATATCTTCAGCCTTTTCAGCCACCTCAGCAAGGACTGTCACCTTCGCAGGGGACACCTCTGCAAACCCGCCGGCAACAAAGACAAAGTACTTCTTGCCGTTCAGTTTATAGTAGAGGCTCCCGATACCAAGCGCAGAGAGAAACGGGATATGATTGGGCAGGACACCAAATTCACCATTGATGCCAGGAGCGCCGACATAATCGACCTCTTCCTTGAGCACCATCTTGTCCGGTGTCACTATTTCAAGCGTAATTGTTTTAGCCATATCAATACCCCAGGGCAAGAATTACTGTTTCTTGGCGTTTTCCAGTGCCTCTTCGAGTCCACCGACCATGTAGAAGCAGGACTCCGGAATGGAATCGTGCTTGCCCTCGATGATTTCCTTGAAGCTCTTGATGGTTTCCTCAAGCTTCACGTAACGGCCTTCCTTGCCGGTGAACTGAGCGGCAACAAAGAAAGGCTGAGACAGGAAGCGCTGGATTTTGCGTGCCCGGGAGACGGTCAGTTTGTCTTCGTCAGACAGCTCGTCCATGCCCAGAATCGCGATGATGTCCTGCAGGTCTTTGTACTTCTGAAGGATTCTCTGCACCGCACGAGCGGTCATGTAGTGGTCCGTACCAATGACGTTGGGGTCAAGGATGCGGGACGTGGAGTCCAGAGGATCCACCGCGGGATAGATGCCAAGCTCTGCGATCTGACGGGAAAGAACGATAGTTCCGTCAAGATGCGAGAAGGTCGTCGCGGGAGCGGGGTCGGTCAAGTCATCGGCAGGAACGTAAACGGCCTGCACAGAAGTGATGGAACCCTTGTTCGTGGAGGTGATGCGTTCCTGCAGTTCACCAAGGTCGGTACCCAGAGTCGGCTGGTAACCGACCGCGGAAGGCATACGACCGAGCAGAGCGGAAACTTCGGAACCGGCCTGGGTGAAACGGAAGATGTTGTCTACGAAGAGCAGCACGTCCTGGTTTTCTTCGTCACGGAAGTATTCCGCAGCGGCCAGAGCGGTCAGCGCGACGCGGGAACGGGCTCCCGGAGGTTCGTTCATCTGACCATAGACAAGGCAGGCTTTATCCAGAACGCCCGCGTCTATCATTTCGTGATAAAGGTCGTTTCCTTCACGGGTGCGCTCACCGACACCGGCGAACACGGAAATGCCGCCATGGTTCTTGGCGATGTTGTTGATCATCTCCATGAGAATAACGGTCTTGCCGACGCCGGCGCCGCCGAACATGCCCATCTTGCCACCCTTGGGAAAGGGAACAAGAAGGTCGATAACCTTGACGCCGGTCTCAAGCACTTCGATCTTGGTCGACTGCTCGGTAAAACCGGGAGCGGGACGGTGGATGGGATACGTCTTCTCGGAAGAGATCGGGCCCTTTTCATCCACGGGACGGCCGACGACGTTCAGGATACGTCCCAGAGAGGCCTTGCCTACGGGAACCTGAATCGGCCTGCCCGTGTCCTTGCCAATCTGGCCGCGGACCAAACCGTCAGTGTTATCCATGGCGATACAACGAACTACGCTGTTGCCAAGGTGCTGGGCGACTTCGACGACCAGGTTGTCTTCTTCGGCGTCGATGGTCGGGTTGGTGATCAAAACAGCGTTCAGGATGCTCGGAAGTTTGCCTTCAGCAAACTCCAAGTCAACAACAGGCCCGATGACCTGCACGATTTTACCGGTATTAACAGCACTCATGCGTTATGCCCCCTTATCCTTTCAGTGCCTCGGCACCGCCTACGATGTCCATTAATTGGGTGGTGATGCTCGTCTGACGGGCCTTGTTGTATACAAGGGTCAGACTGCCGACCATTTCGTCGCAGTTCTTGGTCGCGTTATCCATGGCCGACATGCGTGCCGCATGCTCGCTGGCCGAGGTATCAAGCAGTCCGCGATACATCTGGACCTTAACATATCTGGGCAGAAGTTCGGCCAGAAGCCCTTCCACCGAAGGTTCGAAGATGTATTCGCTGGAGGCGCCGGCCGGAGCTTCCGCCTCGGCCGTCTCGGCCGGGAGAATCTGCGACGCCGTAGCTTCCTGCCTGGCGATGCTCACGAACTTTCCAAAGACGATATGCACTTCGTCAAACTGTCCGGAGAGATATCCATCGATGACGTAGTTACCCGTTTCGCTGGCCAACTGAAAATCGAAGTTGGTCATGTGCTCAGCGTACTGCGAAACGATTTCAAACTTCGTCTTGCGAATGAAATCCCTGCCTTTCTTTCCGATGCAGATAAACTTGACCGTCTTGCCTTCTGCTTCCTTCTGCTTGGCCAGCCTGTTGGCGGCGGCGCAGAGGTTCGCGTTGAAGCTGCCGCACAACCCCTTGTCGGAGGTGACCAGAATGATGCCTATGTTCTGGATCACTTCACGTTTCTCGAGCAGGGGATGAACGCTGGCGTCGGCGCGGGAAGCCAGATCGATAAGAATGTCATGGAACTTATCAGCATAGGGACGGAAGCGCTCGATACGGTTCTGAGCACCACGCAGTTTCGCGGAAGCGACCATGTTCATCGCCTTCGTGATCTGCTTGGTCTTTTTCACACCGACGATCTTGTTCTGTATGTCCCTCAGTGATGCCATTTACGACTCCTTAAACGATCTAGGCTTTGAAACCGGCTTTGAACTCAGTGATCGCTGCAGCCAGCTTCTTTTCGGTTTCAGCGCCAAGATCCTTGGTCTGTACGATTTCAGCCAGGACGTCGGACTTCTGATTGCGCATGAAGTCGACCAACTCAGTGCCGAAACGGATGGCGTCGGAGACGGCGACGTCGTCAAGGAAACCGCGGGTACCGGCATACAGCACCGCGACCTGCTCTTCAACAGGCATGGGCTGATACTGGGGCTGCTTGAGCAGTTCGACGAGACGTTCACCGCGGGTCAGCTTGGTCTTGGTGGCCTTGTCCAGATCGGAACCGAACTGGGCGAAAGCTGCCAGTTCGCGATACTGGGCGAGATCAAGACGCAACGTGCCGGCAACCTTCTTCATGGCTTTGATCTGGGCGGCACCACCGACTCGGGAAACGGACAGACCAACGTTGATGGCGGGGCGGATGCCGGCCATGAACAGGTTGGGCTCCAGGTAAACCTGGCCGTCGGTGATGGAGATGACGTTTGTCGGGATGTAGGCGGACACGTCACCAGCCTGGGTTTCAATGACCGGCAGAGCGGTAAGGGATCCGGCGCCGAGGCCATCATTGACCTTACAGGCGCGCTCCAGCAGGCGGGAGTGCAGGTAGAAAACGTCGCCGGGGAAGGCTTCGCGTCCCGGAGGGCGGCGCAGCAACAGGGACATCTGGCGGTAGGCCACGGCCTGCTTGGACAGATCGTCATAAACGATCAGGGCGTGCTTGCCATTGTCACGGTAAAATTCAGCCATCGTGCATCCGCAGTATGCCGCGATGAACTGCAGGGGAGCAGGCTCGGAAGCGGTAGCGGAAATGACGGTGGTGTATTCCAGGGCGCCGTTCTGACGCAGGGCCTCGACGACCTGGGCAACAGTGGAACGCTTCTGGCCGATGGCGACGTAGAAGCAGTGAATGTCACTGTTCTTCTGGGCCAGGATGGCGTCGACGCCGACGGCGGTCTTGCCGACCTGACGGTCGCCGATGATCAGTTCGCGCTGTCCGCGTCCGATGGGGGTCATGGCGTCGATGGCCTTCAGACCCGTGTACATGGGCTCGTGGACGGACTTACGGGCGACGATGCCGGGAGCCTTGATTTCGACGTTACGGAACATGTCCGTCTGGATCGGTCCGAGGCCGTCGATCGGGTTGCCCAGGGGATCGATGACACGCCCCATGACCGCGTCGCCGACCGGCACCTGGAAGATGCGGCCCGTACGCTTGACGATGTCGCCTTCCTTGATGTGCTCGGTTTCGCCGAGGAGGGCGACACCGACGGAATCTTCTTCCAGGTTAAGGACCATTCCCATGACGTTGCCGGGGAACTCGAGGAGTTCCATGGCCATCGCGTTTTCGCATCCGTAAACGCGGGCGATACCGTCACCCACCGACAGGACCACGCCAGTTTCGCTCATCTCAACCTTTTTCTCGTAATTCTTGATCTGGCCTTCGATGATCTGGCTAATTTCTTCTGCTTTGATCTGCATAGCCTCTACTCACCCCTTTTGATATTTTCTTTCAAAATTTGAAGTTGAGCCCGAATACTGGCGTCAAGGACTTTGTCCCCGATCTTGAGCATGAGCCCGCCGATGATGTCCTGATCCACTTCGTAATCAAGGACAACCTTCTGACCCGACTCTTTCTGCAACTTGTCGACAACATTCTTCTGCACGTTGTCGGGAAGCTTCACTGCCGTCACCAGCTTGCCACGAAGAACGCCCTGGGCCGCATCCAGAAGCATCCCGTAAGACGCGTTGATCTCGGGGAGAAAAGCCAGCCTGTCCTTGTCCGCCAGAAGCAGACAGAAGTTCCGGACCATGGCGCTGGGAGCGACCTTGTCCAGTACCTTGACAATCACTCCTCTCTTTTCTTCCACGCTAAAAATCGGATTGCGGAAGATCTTCGTGAGCTCAGGCGCATTCTCCAGGACTCCAGCCAGCTTGGCCAAGTCATCGCCGTACTGCGCCATCGCACCCTTGTCGGATTGCGCCTGCGCAACGGTGAACAACGCCTTGGCGTACCGTCTTGCTACGATATTCCCAGTCAATTGAGCACCACCTTTTTAAGATATTCGTTGACCAAATCTTCGTGATCCTTCTTCTTGAGCTGCTTTTTCACCAGATCTTCAGCGGCAGCGGCGATCTTCTCAGCCAGTTCCTCACGGATGGCGTCAACGGCCAGCTTGGCCTCCTGAGCTGCGGAGACCTCGGCCTGGGCCTTGATCTGTACAGCCTGGGCTTCGGCCTTCTCGATGATCGCCTGGCGCATGGCCTCGCCCTGGGCCTTTGCGTCAGCCAGGATTTTGGCTTTCTCAGCCTCGAGATTGGCAATGCTCGCCTCAACTTCAAGCAGACGCTTCTCCGCATCTTCCTTGCGTTCGTCGAGATCGCTCAAATCGGTCTCGATCTGCTTGGTACGCCCGGAGAGCATGTCCGCCAGACGCTTGCCAGCGAACTTGTAGACCAGAAAGGCCACGATGCCGAAGTTGATAAAACGATACAGAAGGTCGAGCCACTTGTTGTGCCCCCCACCTTCTCCTTCGCTGGCGAACGCAATCGCCGCGCAAAGAACCAGTGCTGCCGTCACCAATCCGACAGTCTTGAATTTTTTCAAAATTCCGCCCTCCTTATATGAAAAAGTAAATCTATGACACACAAGGAAATACCAGCCCGACTACGCCTTGCTGAGCACCTTTTCGGCGACGCTCTTTGCGTAGCCTGCGACTTCGCCACGCAGGGCCTTCAGGGCGGCCTGCTTCTGACCTTCAATCTCTTTGCGGGCGGCGGCGACCTTCTCGGCAGCCTCGGCCCCGGCCTTGGCCAGGACGGCGGATTCAGCTTCCACGCCCTCAGACTTCAGGGACACGCGCAACTGCTGCGCCTCGACCCGTGCGCCCGTAAGGGAAGCCTTGTAGTTTTCGAGTTTGGACTCGGCCTTGGCCGTGAAGGCCTCGATGGAGCCCAACTTTTCGCTCATGACCTCGGCCCGCTTCTTGATGATCCCCCGGATCGGGCGGAACAAGATCAGATTCAAGACCGTCAGGATGACCAAAAAGTTCACAAGTTGCATAAAAAATGTCCAATCGAGATCAATCATGCCGCCCCCTAAAAAGTATGTGAATTTTTGTTCAAAGTCACAGGGCCTCTATCTGATTCCCATTTTCGTGTCAAAATCTTTTTGGACAAACTACCTGCAAATTGGTTTGCAACTCCTTGATTTGCGGAGTTTGTTCAGAAATTCACGTGCCTAGCGCGCACCTTGTATGTCGGAAAATAGCCCCCCATCCTTACAGGCCATTCCGAACGCCTGCGCAAAAAGGGCCGTCCGTATCGACGGACCGGGACAGGCTATGCTTTCTTGAAGACAAACCGGCGCATGGCCACGTTCAGAACCACGCCGATCATGCAGAAATTGACTACGGATGCGCTGCCTCCGTAGCTGATGAATGGCAAGGGAATGCCTACGACAGGCATGATGCCGAGGACCATGCCCATGTTGATGAGGATCTGCCAGAAGAAGTAGAAGAACACCCCGGCAGCGAGATAGCTCCCGAAGTCGTCCTTGGCCTCCATGGAGACGATATAGACCTGATAGAGGAAGGCACAGAAAAGTATCAGGAGAATCATGGCCCCGAAGAAGCCCCACTCCTCGCCGAACACGGCAAAGGCAAAGTCCGTATGCTTCTCGGGCAGAAAGCGCAGCTGGCTCTGGGTGCCCTGCAGGAAGCCCTTGCCCCAGAACCCTCCAGACCCGATGGCAATCTGTGACTGAATGATATGGTATCCGGCCCCCAGAGGGTCGTTCCCTGGATCGAGAAAGGTCAGGATGCGCTGCTTCTGGTAGTCGTGGAGAAAAAACCAGCCGAACGGCAGCATGACCGGAAGAACCACGACCAGAACCTTGAACACCCCGGCGGTGATACCCTTGAACAGGATCATGCCTCCCAGGATGAGCAGGATGTTCAGCGCTGAACCCAGGTCCGGCTGTTTGACAACAAGGATCGCCGGCACAAGGCCCACCAGCAGCACCTTGCCCAGATTGACCCAGCCAAGGCGGCCGTCCATGCGGGCCATCAGGCGCGCCCCAAGGATGAGCACGGCGATCTTGGTCAGCTCAGTCGGCTGCAGGTTGAAAAACCCGAGATCGAGCCAGCGTTTGGCCCCGTAGATGGTTTTGCCTGCCACCGCGACACCGAGCAGCAGCAGCAGCGAGAGGAAGAAGAACGGCCAGGATACGGCCTTGAAGTGTCTATAGTCGATCAGGACAATGCCGGCCATGACGAGGAGTCCGGCTCCGCCCCACAAGAGCTGCTTGTTGAAATACCCGTCGAGTTCGATTCCGGAGGCGACCCGCAATGCGCTGGCTGAATAGAGGTTCCCCACGCCGATCAGAAACAGGATCGCGGTCAAAGCCACCAGGCCCCAGTTGATGTGGAAAACAAGCCGTCTATCGAACATGTGCGTCCCCGGTCACTGTGCCTGCTGCACGCCGAAAATGGCGTCGAACACCGCCCCTACCACGGGACCGGCATCGGAGCCGCCATGCCCGCCGTGCTCGACCATGGCCACAGCGACATAGCGTCGCCCGTCCTTTTCCGCAAATCCGGCCAACCATGCGTGATCCCTGTATTTATACGGAATCTCCTGGGTTTTCTTCTTCTCGTATTTGTCCATGAGCTTCACGACCTGAGCCGTTCCGGTCTTGCCGCCGATGCGAATGCCCTCTCGGCGCAGAAGGCGGGCCGTGCCGCGCTCCTCCTCTACCGTGGCAACCATGGCGTCCAGGATGAGCTTGCGCGTTGCGGCCTTCATGGGCAGTTCGCCCACGACATCGGGAGTCTCCGTCAAAAGAAGCGTGGGGCGCAGCAGGCGTCCGCCATTGACCAGAGCGGCTACAAAACGGGCCACCTGCAACGGGGTTGTCTGTGTATAGCCCTGGCCGATGGAGAAATTCAGGGTTTCCCCCCCTTGCCATTTCTCGCCGAACCTCTTCAACTTCCACTCGGCCGTAGGCATGTTGCCCGAGCGCTCGTGCGGCAATTCGACACCGGTTTTAACCCCGAACCCGCAGCGGGTCGCATAATCGCTGATGGCGTTCACGCCCAGCCGCTCGCCGAGCTGGTAGTAGTAGACGTCGCAGGACTCTCGCAGCGACTTCCTGAAATCCGTCTTGCCGTGTCCACCCTTGTTCCAGCACCTGAAGACACGCTTGCCGAGCTGATAGCTGCCGGAACAGAATACCGTGGTGGACGGTTTCACGGCCCCGCTCTCCAGGGCCAGCCCGCCAAGGACCAGCTTGAAGACCGAGCCCGGCGGATAGGCGCTCTGCACGGGCCGGTTCTGCAACGGATGCTCGGGGTCCTCCAGGAGTTCCTTCCACTTGGCGTGACTGATGCCTACGACAAACTCGTTGGGATCATAGCTGGGCAGGCTTACCTGAGCCAGAATCTCGCCGGTGTCCGCGTCCAGAACCACCACGGACCCGGTTCGCCCCTCAAGTGCCTTTGTCGCGACCTCCTGCAACGGCAGAGAGAGGCTCAGAGTCAAATCCTCGCCCATGACCGGTTGGGTCACGACCCTGGAAGACAGCACGCGTCCCGACGCATCGACCTCAAACTCCTCCAGCCCCTTGGTCCCCCGCAGCCGACGCTCCAGCACGAGTTCGACGCCCTGCTTGCCCACATCGTCCCCGAGCTGCAGATCGGGGTCGTTATTGAGCTCCTCTTCATTGGCCCTGGCCACATACCCCAGGACATGGGCCAGGGTTGCCCCGTAGGTGTAGGATCGTTTGGGCCGCACGGCGATGGTCAGCCCCGGCCATTCCTGCCGGTGCGCCTCCACCAGGGCTACGAGTTCGAACGGTATGTTCGGCACGATGACCTGCTCGTCGAAATGCTTGACCCGCTTACGGCCAATTTCGAACACCTTCTGCAACTCGTCCCGTGGCTGGCCGGTCCAGCGGCTGACCTGATCAAGAGTCCGGGGGATGTCCGGACAGTCCTCTCGGACCAGGGCCAGGGCGTAGGCCGGCGTGTTCTCCGCAAGCAGCACGCCGCCGCGGTCCCGGATGATGCCGCGCGGGGAGAACATGGTGCTCTGCCGCGTCCGGTTTTCCTGGGCGCGGCTCGTATAGAAATCGTTCTTGTATATCTGCAGATACCACAGCCGGATGCCGAAAATGCAGAAAAGCAGAACCAGACAAACCAGCAACAGCGTTGGTCCGGATAAAATGCGGGGTCTCTCCGGGGTGTCAAACGCGCCCATGACCGCCCCACCGCCGGTACGCAGCCAGCGCCCCGGCCCAAAAAACGACGTACGCCAGCCACTGCTTCGCGATCCAGGGCCACGGCGCGTGCACCTGCGCCGGTATTTCCTGGAAGCGGACGGCCCCGTTCAAGGCCACCCATCCCCACAATGCCAGCACAAGGGAGAAAAAAAGGATGAATAAAGGATTTTCGGGCTCAAGGAGCCATCTTGTCAGCATGAAGAAGGCGAACATCCCTGCATAAAACAAAATGACCACCCCGAAGAGCAGGTTGCCGATCCCCTCCTGTACGAGCACCCAGAGCACGGTCATCCAGGCCGCCGTCCACCATTGTCCGGTCTGCATGCAGACAAGCAGGCCGGGCGAGAGGAAATCAAGGCCTCCCGAGAGTTCCTGCGCCCAGACGGCCACGATGAGATACCCCGCCCACCAGAGGGGGGCAGGGAACTGGCCGGGACGCCGTTGACCATACGGGGTAGAGGACAATCTCACGATCTCTTTCGCACGGGATGGCGGGTCGCCTTGGGAGGCTGCGCCTCGGGCGCGGCGGGTGTCGAGGCGTTCTCCGCAGGTTTTTCCGCCGGGGCGGTGGTGGAATTGCCGGACGCGTCTCCCACGCCGGTCGCGTTGACCACGGGCCCTGCCGGGTCAAATCCGTCCGTGCGGCTCAGGACCAGCAACTCTTCATAATATCGCAGCGCCAGCAAAGGCTCGGCGTAGACCTTCTGGAACAGGGAAACATCGGCAGGCGTGACCTCGACAACCCTGGCCACGGGAATGCCCTTGGGAAAAACTCCGCCCTGCCCGGAACTGAGCAGGAGTTCTCCCGGACTGACGGGGTCGTTGCGAGGGATGAATTTGACCTCAAGGAACGCCCCGGGACCCTGCCCCTGGACGATAGCCGGCACGCGGCCGTCGCTGGTGATGACCGGAATCCGGCTCGTGGCGTCGGAAAGCAGCAGAACCGAGGAAAAATGAAGTCCTGGCTTGGCGATGCGTCCCACCACCCCCCGCGGGGAAATGACGGGATCGTTGGCATGAATACCATGCGCCGAGCCAAGATCTATGAGGATGGTCTCCAGAATGGCATTGGGGCCGAGACGCTGGCCGATGACCCTGCCCCCGCGCTTCTCCCACGACGCCTCGGGGCTGAATCGGAGCAGGGACGTCATGCGGTCCGCGGACTTGGCCTTTTCGGAGATGCGGGCCAACTCCATCTCCAGGTCACGGACCCGCAGGGTCAGGTCCTCGTTTTCCTGCCGCACCCCGACCAGGTACACGTAGCGGGACCAGAACTCGTCGACGTTGTTCTGCAACCAGCGCCCCGGCGCCATGATCCAGCCGGCGACATCCAGCCCGGTCATGGCGGCGAGCCGGTCCAGATAACCGGTCTTCCAGTTCCATGTGTACATGGAAAAGTAGAGAAAAAGCGGAAGGAAAAAAAACAGGAGCAGGTATTTGAAGCGGGTAGACATACGTCTAATCGATGGTTACCTCGCGCAGCACGTCAAGATTGTCCAGGACCTTGCCGGAGCCCAAGGCTACTGTGGAGAGAGGATCTTCCACCACGGTGATGGGCAGCGAGGTTTCCTCGCGCAGCAGGCTGTCCAGGCCCTTCAGGAGAGCGCCGCCGCCGGTCAGCACGATGCCCCTGTCCACGATATCCGCGGCCAGTTCGGGAGGCGTCTGCTCCAGGGCGATGCGCACGGCCTGCACGATGGAGTCCACCGGTTCGGAAATGGCCTTCCGGACCTCTTCGGAGGTGATTGTTATGTTCTGCGGGATGCCCGAGACAAGGTCCCGGCCCTTAACGTCCATGACCAGCTCCTCTTCCAGGGGATAGGCCGAGCCGATGGTCGTCTTGATGTCCTCGGCCGAACTTTCGCCGATGAGCATGTTGTACTTGCGCTTGACGTGCTGGAGGATGGCCTCGTCCATCTTGTCGCCCCCGATGCGGACGGACTTGGAGTAGACGATGCCAGCCAGGGAAATGACCGCCACCTCGGTGGTGCCGCCGCCGATGTCAACGACCATGTTGGACGTCGGTTCGGTGATGGGCAGGTCGGCGCCGATGGCCGCGGCCATGGGCTCCTCGATGAGAAAGACCTCGCGGGCGCCGGCGCTCTGGGCCGATTCACGCACTGCGCGCTTCTCCACCTGAGTGATGCCCGTCGGCACGCAGATGACGATGCGGGGACGCACCAGCCTGCGGCTGTTGTGAACCTTGGAGATGAAATGCCGCAGCATCGCCTCGGTAACCTCAAAGTCGGCGATGACGCCGTCCTTCATGGGCCGGATGGCCACGATGTTGCCAGGCGTGCGCCCGAGCATCCGCTTGGCCTCGCTGCCCACGGCCAGCACCTTGTTGTTGCCACGGTTGTCGCGCTTGACCGCGACCACCGAAGGCTCGCGAAGGACAATGCCCTTGCCCTTGACATACACGCAGGTATTGGCGGTCCCGAGATCGATGGCCAGGTCGTTCGAGAAGAACCCCAAAATCTTATCCAAAATTCTGGACATATATTTCCTCTTTTATCATGTTCAGCACGGTTCACTCGCAAAGGGAGCGGTCGTTCCCGGGACATGCCAAGGCGGAACACGGGCCAATGGGCCAAAAATAATGACGTATAACGAGCCGCTCTGACTATCAGAAGATAACGGCACAGGCAACCACCGCCACCGGCCAGGACAAAACCCAATCATACCAAGCATGTCACCAAACCGCTTCTATCCCCTCTCGGTCTATTTCCGGCGACGCTTCGGATGCAGGGTCCGCAAGATCGCGCTGGACGCAGGCAGTTCCTGCCCAAATCGCGACGGGCTCATCTCGGCCGGGGGGTGCACCTTCTGCAACGAGAAAGGCTCCGGCACGGGATTGGCCGGGACCCAGCCCTTGCGCAGGCAATTCCTCACCGCCCGCGAGCGCATGCTCACCCGCGAAAAGGACGTGCGCTTCATGGGCTACATCCAGTCCTTCTCCAACACTTACGGACCGGCCGACCGCCTGCGGGGCATGATGCGGGAACTTGCCGGACTGCCGGACCTGGCAGGAATCGCCGTCGGCACGAGGCCGGATTGCCTGGACGAAGAAAAGCTCGCCATACTGCGCGACGCGCCATTCGAGGAGGTCTGGCTCGACCTGGGCCTGCAGTCGGCCCACGACAAAACCCTGCGGCGTATCAACCGCGGCCACGACGCGGCCTGCTTCGCCGAATGGGCCAAAAAGGCCGGAGATTCGGGCGTCAAGGTCTGCGCCCACGTCATCACGGGCCTGCCCGGCGAGACCCTGGCGGACTTCGAACAAACCCTGGCCGTTGTCAACAGCCTGCCTGTATCCGGCATCAAAATCCATAATCTCTACATTTGCCGGGGGACAGTCCTGGAAAGGCAGTGGCGGGATGGGGAGTTGGAGCCCCTCTCGCAGGCCGACTCCCTGACCTGGCTCGTGCGGGGGCTCACGCTCTTGCGGCCGGACATCGTCGTGCACCGCCTGAACTCGGATCCGGATGCCAGCGAACTGGCCGCACCCGGCTGGGCTCTGGACAAGACGAAATACCTCAACGCAACGAAACAATGTCTGCTGGAGTCGGATGTGTGGCAGGGCAAGGCGCTCGGGATGCCCCTTTCAGAGTGGTTCAATCTCGACGGGCGGGAAAACGGATGAACATGATTTCGGAGACGTTCACCAACGATTGGTTCTCGGCCACCTTCATCTGGGCCGGCGGGCTGCTGGCAGGCATCGACCTCTCGCCCGAACCCAGGCCGGCCTCCGGCCCCCTTTCACCCTACGGGGCCGAACTCAGGGAACTCATCACAGGGTACGACCGGCTCCAGACCGACACCTGGCCGGAACTGCCGCTGGATCTGCGAGGTCTGACCCCATTCTCCGTCCTGGTTCTGGAAACCCTGCGCCGCCATGTCCCCCGCGGCTCGCACACCACCTACGGCCGGCTGGCCGCCATGTGCGGCTCGCCCCGCGCGGCGCGCGCCGTGGGCGGGGTCATGGCCAGAAATCCCTGGCCGCTCTTCTTCCCCTGCCACCGCGTGCTGGCCGGCAATCAGGGGTTGGGCGGCTTCGGCCCCGGCCTTCCGCTGAAAAAGACCCTGCTCACTCTGGAAAAGGCTCGCCTTCCGGTGTGAACGCGGGACGGCGCAACTCCTCATCGACCACGTCCGCGTCCTCGGCGTAAAGCCGGACCAGATTGCGCAGATGGGCGAAACTTGTCTCGTCCATGCGCAGGAAATCTATGGCCCCGTCCTGACCGGCCCGGATGATCCGCCCGTGAATATGCATGCGCAGCCCCGATTCGAGTTCCAGGGTGACCTCACATTCCTTGCCGGGCAGAATCCACTCCTCGGTGGAGCAGGACAGGCCCTTGAGGCTCAGGTCATGGACCCGCCCCCTCACCCGTTTGCCTTCGAAGGCTATGGTCAGGGGGAATTCCAGGCTGACGCGGCTTCTCTTGCGTCGTTCATGTGTCATATTGCCTCCAGTCCTGCAGCGCACCTCAAAGCCCCTCTCCGGCCAGATCTCCGGAAGTGGGAGCCGCTGCCATTTTCAAAGCGGACATTGCACGTTTCTTCATACGTGAATTCCAGTCCCGCGTCGACACCAAAGCCGTCGCATCGGACTCAGGCGCCAGCGGCCTGATGCGGCCATGCGCGAGCGGTCAAAAAAACCCGGCCAGGCCGGGTTTTTTGCTTATTCAAGGAAGATCTTTTTCTTGGGTTTTGACGGAGTGGCCGGCTGTTCTGCGGGTTTCTTCCGACCGGACTTGCCGCCAGGCTCGCTGCGAGGCGCCTTGGGCGCGGACGCCGTGTCCTCGGACTTGGGCGCAGGCTTGGCCTCTGGCTTGGGCCGGGGCTTGGGCGCAGGCGCGGTCCCCTGCCTGGACTCTGCGGGTGCAGGCCTCTGGGCCGCAGGCGCATCGCCGGCACCAGCCTCACCCGTCCCCTCGCGGGCGCCTTCTACTTTCTGGCCGGAAGACTTCCTCGGACGGCGGCGTCTGCGCTTCTTGGGCGCCGGTGCTGGCTGGCCTTCCGCAGCCTCTGGCCCGGCATCGGCAACCTCGTCGGCGACGTCTTCCAGTTCCTCGCCCGTCAGATCCGCTTCCGGCGGCCGAACATCTCTGGAAGGCCGGGAAGGCGCAGGCTGCGCAACGGCAACCGGCGCAGGAGCCGGGACCGGCGCCACGGACTCTTCGTCCGGAGTTTGCGGCATCTCCATTTCCTCGCGCACGGTTTGCGGAGTTTCCGACTCCTCGCGCACGGCCTGCGGCGTATCGGCGCGACCGGGTTCGCGGCCTTCCCCTCCGTTGCCCGGCTTCTTGCGGGAACGCTTGCGGCGACGCTTCTCGCCTTCGGCCCGACTGCCTTCGGCAGGGGCGGCAGCCCGCTGCTCGGCGGGCACGGGACGGATCATGTCGACCATCTTTTCCGAAGGCTGCTCAAGCGGAGCGTGGAACGTGGCCTGATAGAACTCGTCCACAAGCATGGCCAGCAGGGCGCGGGAATCATCATTGGCCGCCAGTTCGCCCACGGTACGCATGAACCGCTGCATGCGCTCCTTCTGGATGTTGTCGGCCTTGCGCAGGCGCGACTCCAGCAGGAACACGGCGCGCTGTGATATGAGGGTCTCCAGTTCTTCATCGGCCGGCACCGCGTGCTCGATCATGGGAATGGAGAATTTCTTGGCGATCTGCTCCAGTTCGATCTCCTCCATGCCCGATACAAAGGAAATGGCGACGCCTGCGGCCCCGGCCCGCCCCGTGCGGCCAGTGCGGTGCACGTAGGCTTCATGGTCCTGGGGGGGCTGGTACTGGAAGACATGGGAGAGTTCGTGGATGTCGATGCCGCGGGCAGCCACATCCGTGGCCACCAGGAATTTGAGCTTGTTCAGACGCAGCTTCTCCAAAACCTCCTCGCGGGCGGCCTGGGTCAAGTCGGCGCTGATCTCGCCCACGTCGTACCCGAAGCGTCGCAGCACCGTGGAAACGAAGTGAACGTCGGCCTTTGTGTTGCAGAAAATGATGGCCGAGGCCGGATTCTCCTGCTCGATGATCTTGACCAGGATGCGGCTCTTCTGCATGGCCGGCACCTTGTAGACCACGTGCAGAACGTCGCTGACATGCACCTGGTCCTGGCTCAGTGAGACGAAAACCGGATCCTTCAGAAACTGCTGGGCCAGACGCTTCACATGACCGGGGTACGTCGCCGAGAACATGGCCGACTGCAGACCGCGCGGCAAATAGCGCTGAAGCTGTTTCATGTCCGGGTAGAAGCCCATGGACAGCATGCGGTCCGCTTCATCGAAGATGAGAACCTTCAGCCTGTCCAGGTTGAGAGTACCCTTGAGCAGATGGTCCAGGATGCGGCCCGGCGTCCCGATGACGAGCTGCGAGCCGCTCTCCAGACCCTGAATCTGGCCCTTGTAGCCCACGCCACCATAGATGGACACTGGCCGGACTCCGCACTCCCTGCCCAGTTCCTCGGCATCCCGGGTGACCTGCACCGCGAGCTCGCGGGTCGGAACCAGAACGAGCGCCTGGGGGGCGCCGAGTCCGGTGTCGATGCGATTCAGGATGGGCAACAGGAATGCGCCCGTCTTGCCGCTGCCGGTCTGGGACTGAACCATGACGTCTGTCCCTTCCAGCATGTACGGAATGGTCTGGATCTGAACCGGCATGAGCTCGGTCCAGTTCAGGCGGAGCGACGCGGCCCGCAGTACGGGCGGCAGGTCGGCCATGGAAAATGCCTTGCCTTCGAAATTCTCGGTTTGGGATGCCCCGTTTTGGGCCTCACCAAAATCATTGGTGTCAGTCATATGATTCCTGCGCAGTTGTTGCGTGCATGCGATCCACCACTCCGAGCACCAGTTCGATGACGGAGTTGCTGACCAGCATGCCTTCGCGTGTCAGTTGAAGACGACCGGCGCCGAGGCGGACCAGCCCGCTGGAGCACAATTGCTCGACAGCCGGGTCGCGCCGCGGAAACTCTCTTCCGGTCGCTGCCATGAATTTTTCCAGGTCAAGTCCGTCCCCCGTGCGCAGGGCCAGCATGACCATCTCCTGTCGCCGCGTGTCGTCGCTCAGGACCTCCACCTCGTCCCGCGCCCCGCCTGCGGCCGCGACCAAGGCGTAATCGGCGAGGCCCGAAGGGTTCGCCCAGCGCCTGCCGTCCAGGGTGGACACAGCCGCAGGCCCAAGCCCCAGATAGTCCCGACCGCACCAGTAGCCGCAGTTGTGCCGGCTCTCCCGTCCGGGACGGGCGTAATTGGATATCTCGTAGTGGCCGTAGCCCTCTGATTCGAGATACGCCGAACCCTCCAGGTACATCCGGGCCGCTTCCTCCTCCTCTGGCAGCACCGCCAGGCCGGCGCGAACCGCCTCGGCCAGGGGCGCACCCTCCTCCAGGCTCAAACCGTAGCAGGACATGTGCTCCGGGGCCAGACCCACGACTCCGGCCAGATCTTCCAGCCACATGGCGGCGTCCTGCCCGGGCAGCCCCCAGATCATGTCCAGGCTCAGGTTGGAAAACCCGGCCGCTCTGGCCGCTTCTGCCGCACGCCGCGCCTGGGCGCTGTCGTGGGGTCGTCCCAGCCGGACCAACAGGTCGTCCCGCAGGCTCTGCACGCCCAGACTCAGGCGGTTCACGCCCAGCCCCCGCACCGCCGCCAGAAAACCGGACTTCAGGGCCGACTCGGGATTCGCCTCCAGCGTGATCTCAGCCCCCTCCTCCAGACGGAAGGTTCTGGCGGCCGAGTCAAGGATGGCCCCGATCTGGCCCGGCGTCAGCAGCGATGGTGTCCCGCCCCCGAAATAGACGGTCTCCACAGCGGCGCGCCCCAGGGTTCTGCCCCAACCGTCCATCTCCCGCAGCACGCAATCGAGGTATTCTCCCGCCGCTGCAGGGGAAAACGGGCCGGAGTGAAAGGCGCAGTACCCGCATTTACGCACGCAAAAGGGTACATGTATGTAAAGCAGCATGGCTCAGGCCTTCCTGCGCAGCTCCGAGGAATATCGCTCGAACTCGCTATAGAGACATCCGCAATACTGCTGCCTGTAGATTCCCCAGTCCTTGGACCTGGCGATGCCTTCGCTCCACCCCGTCCTGAAGTCCTCATAGTGAAATTCCACTCCCGAACCCTGGGCCATATCCTGTCCCATGGTCCTGATCTGGTCGTGTTTCTGGAACTTGCTGTACAGGAGCGTGGTCGTGAAGGCGTCGAATCCTCCGCGCCTGGCGACGGACAGGGTCCGCTCCAGGCGCAGGGCGTAGCAGGGGGCGCAACGGTTGGGTTCACGAAAGGTCACGGCCCTGAACCAGATCTGGGGGTCGTACTCGTCGTCCTTGAAAATGACCGGGATGCCGAGACGTTCGGCCACCTGAGCCACCCCTTCGCGACGGCGCAGATATTCCTGCAGGGGGTGGATGTTCGGGTTGTAGAAGAAGCCGGTCACACCCGCCCCGGCCTCGAGGAGAGCCAGGACAGGTGTGATGGCGCACGGCCCACAGCACATGTGAACCAGAATCTTCATCGGGGAACCTAGCAAAATGCGCAGTTGGGCGTTGCCGAGGGCATGATATGTATCTTGCGCTCGAATGTCCGCTCGAACTCCATGAGTTTTTCGCGTTTGCGGTTGACGAGATAGTGCATCAGGTCCGCGTCGGTGATGTAGGTGAAGGGCTCGGTCTGCTTGTCTTTGCGCAATTCGCGGTAGAGGTCTTTGAGGGCCTGCATGGAACGCCATTCAAGGTTGCGGCGGGTGCCGGCCCCGGAACAGTGAGGGCAGGGCTCCAGGCTCCCGGACAGGGCCGAGGTGCCCAGGCGCTGGCGCACGATTTCAAGGAGGCCGAACTTGGAGATGCGGCCGATGTCCGTCCGCGCCCGGTCCACCTTGAGGGCCTGGCGCAGCTCCTTTTCAACTTCGCGGATGTGCTTGCCGTCCTTCATCTCGATGAAGTCCACCACGATCTGGCCGCCGATGTCGCGCAGCATGAGCTGGTTGGGGATTTCCCTTGCGGCTTCAATATTGGTGCGCAGGGCCATTTCCTTGAAATTCTTCTCGCCTCCGATCTTGCCGGAGTTGATGTCGATGGCCGTCAGGGCCTCGGTGTGGTCGATGACCAGCTGGCCGCCGCTGGGCAGGTTGACCGAGCGGCTGAATATCTTCTGCAGCTGGGCCTCGATGCGGAAGCGCTCGTAGAGCGTCCTCTCCGTCTCGTTGTGGACCTTGATGAACGTCTTGCGGCGCGGAAAGAGAAGGGTCGCGAATTCCGTGATCTGCCTGGCGGTCTCTTCGTCATCCACCCAGCACTCGGCGATGTCCGGGGTCAGGTAATCGCGGATGGCTCGGAAGGCCAGATCCTTCTCCTCGTAAACCAGGGACGGGGACTCGGAAGAGATGCCTTTCTTGCGGATGTCCTTCCACAGGCGCTTCAGGACCTGCAGGTCCTTGGACAGACTGCTCTTGCTCTGGGCCTCGCTGACCGTCCGCACGATGACTCCCAGGCCTTCGTCGAGCTTGAGTTCCTCCACGACCTCCTTCAGGCGGTCGCGCTCCTTCTCGTCCTCGATCTTGCGGGAAATGCCGAGCTGCTCGCGGCCGGGGGTGAGCACGAAATAGCGTCCGGGAATGGACAGATAGGTTGTCAGGAAGGCACCCTTGGAACCCACCGGTTCCTTGACGACCTGCACCAGCACCTCCTGGCCCGGCTTCAGAACCTTTTGCAGGGGCGGGTACTTGCCGCGCGTGGGCACGTCGGTCAGGTAATATTCGGGATGAACCTCGTCGACCTGCAGAAAGCCGTTCTTCTCGGCTCCGTAGTTGATGAAGGCGGCCTGCAGGGCCTGGTCCACGTTGTGGATCTTTCCTTTATATATGTTACCCTTGGTTTTGCTCTGGTGGAGCATCTCGACGTAGTATTCGACCACGATGCCATCTTCCATGATGGCCACTTCGACCTGTTCACCAGGCAACACGCTGATGAACATCTTGCGCTTCTGCTTCTCTCCCATGAATATCCTCAAATGAAAAAGGTTTCCGGCAACGCCGGGAAAAATGATAAAATTTGCGGACCGAAGTCCGATGAAAATTTGCGTAATCGTGGCGCGCGGCTTTGCGAAAAGAAAAGGGGCCGGTCACTGCCGGACGCACGTCGCACCACATATTAAGGTGTTACCATACCCGGCAGGCGTATTCATAGCAAGAAAAACCCTTACGGAGGCCAGGCGTTCGCTTGACATCCCATTTTGCCATGGCTACTCCCGCCTACGCACTTCACAGGAGGCCACATGCTTGAACCGGGACAGCTGGTAATGCTGCTCAACGCAAAGGACAAGAGATATTTCGTTTCCGCCCAGGAAGGGCAGGTCATGCACACCAACGAGGGGATACTGAACCTCGACGAGGTCCGCGCCGCGGGCTGGGGGCAGCAGGTCCTGACCCACAAGGGCTATCCCTTCACGGTCATGCGGCCGACCCTCTACGACCTCATCAAGTCCGTCAAACGCCGTACCCAGATCATCTACCCCAAAGAGATCGGCTACATCGCCATGAAGCTCGGCATCGGCCCCGGCTGCCGCATCGTCGAAGCCGGCTGCGGTTCCGGCGGCCTGACCACTGCCCTGGCGTGGCTGGTCGGGGACACGGGCAAAGTCTATACTTACGAGAGGCGCGAGGAATTCTTCACCCTCTGCCGCCAGAATCTGGAACGCATCGGCCTCGCGCACCGAGTGGAGCAGTTCCACCACGACATCGCCGAAGGCTTCCACCCCCACGCGGCCGACGCCCTCTTCCTGGATGTGCGCGAACCCTGCGACTACATCCACCATATCCCGAACGCCGTGGTTCCGGGCGCGCCCATCGGCTTTCTGCTGCCGACCACCAACCAGGTCCAGGACCTGCTCAAAGCCATGGAAGGCGGGCCGTTCCGCCAGATCGAGGTGCTCGAAATCTTCCTGCGGCACTACAAGCCCGTGCCCGAACGCCTGCGCCCCGACGACCGCATGGTCGCCCACACGGGCTTTCTGGTCTTCGCTCGCACGTTCGCCCAGCTCGAAACGCCGGAAACCGTTGAGCCGGAAGGGTTCGCAGACGAGGAACCCGAAGAAGAGGCCTTGGCAGAAGAATAAGCCTTTTCTTTATTTTCTATCTATTCCAAGGATTTGCAACAACACGCTTGCAAATCCTTTTTTTATTCCTATAGAGTTGAACTTCATTCCACCCTTTAGCCCCGACCCACCGGCCGGACCCAAACCCGCAAGGAGGAGCGCTGATGACCCGCAAGGATCGCACTGAAGGCATTTTCAGCCGGCGCGAAGTTCTGGATGCCACCGAGCGCCAGAAATACTATCAGATCCAGCTCAAAGAGCTGCTCTCGTACGCATACAGATATTCCGAGGACGTGAAGAAGCGCTTCGACCGCGCCCAATTTTCCGTGGAAAAATTCCGTGACCTCATCGACCTCAAGCACGTCCCGATCCTCAAGAAAAAGGAACTCATCTTCCTGCAGTCCATGGGCCCGCGCCTGGGCGGCCTGCTGACCAAGGACCTGGGCGAACTGCGCCGCGTGTTCCTGTCCCCCGGCCCGATCTTCGACCCCGAGGACAGAGGGGACGACTACTGGGGCTGGACCGAAAGCTTCTACGCCGCGGGCTTCCGTTCCGGCGACCTGGTCCAGAACACCTTCAACTACCACATGACCCCGGCCGGCCTGATGTTCGAGGAGCCCCTGCGCCAGCTGAGCTGCGCCGTGGTGCCCACGGGCCCCGGCAACACCGGCAGCCAGCTCGACATCATGAAGAAGCTGCGCGTCACCGGCTATGTGGGCACGCCCAGCTACCTCATGCACCTGGCCCAGAAGGGCGAGGAGAAGGGCCTCAACCTGCGCAAGGACCTGTACCTGGAAGTGGCCTTCGTCACCGGCGAAAAATTCTCCGAGAAGCTGCGCTCCACCCTTGAAAAGAAATTCGACCTGATCATGCGCCAGGGCTACGGCACCGCCGACGTGGGCTGCATCGGCTACGAATGCTTCCACAAGAACGGCCTGCACATCGCCAACCGCGCCTACGTGGAGATCTGCCACCCCGACACGGGCATTCCGCTCAAGGACGGCGAAGTGGGCGAAATCGTGGTCACGGCCTTCAACAAGACCTACCCGCTGATCCGCCTGGCCACCGGCGACCTGTCCTACATCGACCGCGCGTCCTGCCCCTGCGGCCGCACGTCCCCTCGCCTGGGCACCATCGTCGGCCGCGTGGACACCACGGCCCGCATCAAGGGCATGTTCGTCTACCCGCACCAGGTCGAGCAGGTCATCTCCAGCTTCGAAGAGATCAAGAGGTGGCAGATCGAAGTCACCAACCCAGGCGGCATCGATGAGATGACGCTCTTGATCGAGACCTCGGGCTTCAAGCGGGAAGAGGAGCTGCTGCACATGTTCCGCGAGAAGATCAAGATCCGGCCGGCGCTGAAGATACTCACCCCCGGCACCCTGCCTCCGCAGATCCGGTTCATCGAGGACAAGCGCAATTGGGATTGATGAAAAGCCTCATCCTGCCCCTCCTGCTGGCCATGCTGGCCGGCTGCGCCAAACCGGCGGCGGTGACGTCCACCTGGACTCCCCCGCCGCCGGGCTCATTCCTCTCGGCCAAGGGACGGGTCCTGGCCGACCATGAGGTCGTGCGCCTGGCCCGGGCCGCGGATTTCATCCTCGTCGGCGAGAGCCACACGAACCTCTGCGACCACGCCGTGCAGGCTCGCCTCATCGAAGCCCTGGCCGCAAGCGGCTTCCGCTTCGCCATCGGCCTCGAAATGCTGCCGGTCACATCCCAGCCCGTACTCGACAGGTTCAACGCACGCACCATTACGGCCGCGAACCTCGGCGCCGAGTCGGATTGGGAGAAACTCTGGGGCTACCCGTACGTCCAGTACAAGCCCATTTTCGAGCTGGCCGAAACATACGGCCTGCCCGTGGCGGCCCTGAACATCCCGCGCCAGGTGCTGACCACGTTCCGGGACAAGGGCGAGTCGGCCCTGAGCCCTGCGGACCGCAATGCCCTGCCCCGGCGCATCGTTCCCGTCAGCCCGGCCCAGAAGGCCGCCCTGGAGGAACAGGTCGGGCTGCACCAGAGCATGCGCGCGGCCGGCGTCAATGCCACGGCCGAAGCAAGCACGATGCCCGACATGTCGGCCATGACCGAGCGCTTCTTCCTGGTGCAGGCCCTGTGGGATTCCATGATGGCCGAGCAGGCCCTGGCCTGGAGCGAAAGGCTGGGGATACCGATGCTGATCCTGACCGGAAGCGGACATGTGGAGCACGGCTGGGGCATCGAATATCGGCTGCGCACCCTGGCTCCCGAAAGCGCATGCCTGGGCGTCATGCCCGTACGGAGCGAAAGCGACTTCCAGGAGCAGACGGACCAGAGCCAGCGCCCGTTGCCCGGTGCATCGGTCTATTTCCACTGCGCCTCACAGCACAAGAGCCGCCTGGGCATGAACATCCTCTTCGAGGAAGGGGGCATGCGCGTGGAGAGCGTCGAGACGGGGTCGCGGGCGGAACAGGCCGGCCTGCAGGCCGGCGACATCCTTGTCGCGGCCGGCGGCAAGGACCTCAAGGAGTCCGCGGACCTGCATTTTGCGGCCATGGCCGCCTCCCGTGCGAAAAAACCCTTGAATCTGACGGTACGCCGCGGGGACCGGACCCTGACCCTGAACCTCCCCCTGCCCTGATGCCCGAACTGCCCGAAGTCGAAACCATCGCCCGGGGGCTGCACGCCCAGGTCCAGGGGCGTCGCATCTCCGAAGGCCGCCTGCTGACGCCGGGCGTGCTGCGGGCAGGCGATATCGACACCCTCGCGGGCAAACGCATCGCCCGCGTCTCGCGCAGGGCCAAGCTGCTCCGGGTTCATCTGGACGGCGGAGCCTTCCTCTTCTTCCACCTCAAAATGACCGGCAGGGTCTGGCTGGCCGGACCGGGGATGGCCCTGCCCAGGCACACGCACCTGGTCCTGGACCTTGACGGCGGCGACAGGATCGTCTTCGAGGACACGCGACGTTTCGGCTTCTGCGCCGTGCTCGAACCGGACGACCTTGAGAAATGGGACTTTTATTCCAGCCTGGGCCCCGAACCTCTGGAGGCAACGGCCCAAGAACTGGCCGGACGCATTGCCGCCCGCTCCGCCGGGGTGAAGGCGCTGCTCCTCAACCAGACCGTCCTGGCCGGCATCGGCAACATCTACGCCGACGAATCCCTTTTCGCGGCCCGCATCCACCCGGCGAGCATCGCCGCAAACATCCCTCCCGCAAAGCGCCTTCTCCTGTGCACTGAACTGCAGCGCATCCTGGCCGAGGCCATCGAGGCCGGCGGAAGCACCATCAGCGACTACCGCAACGCCTACGGCAAGAGCGGCATCTTCCAGGACTCCTTCCAAGTCTACGGCAAAAAGGGCGAACCGTGCCCGGCCTGCGGCCGGCCGCTCAAGGCGGAACAGATCGCCGGCCGCACCTCGACGCACTGTCCGAAATGCCAGAAGAAATACTGAGTGTTCCGGATGGGCAGCGGCTGTCGGGACCTGATGAACGGGCCCGGACACTGTCTAAACCGGCGGGAAGGCGTTTCTAGGATTCCGGTTCCAGCACCGTGGCGCCGCAGAGGGGTTTTTCCTGGCCTTGCTTTGCGGACGTTTTGGGACGCCGGGGCTTCTTGGCCCGGGGCTCGCCTTCGGCGTGCCCATTGCCGTGCTTCTCCAGGATGGTCCGGTAGCGTGGGTTCCTGCTCAGGTTCAGGGACAGGACCACGTGCTCGCGCTCGTCCGTGAAACCCTTCTTGGTAAAGAACTTGAGGGCCGCAGTGTTGCTCGGGTCCGTGTCGGCGATGAGATAACGCGCACCGGCCTCGACCATGCGCTCCACCAGCCTGTCGTAGAGCTTGTGCGCCACGCCCGTGGACTGGAAAGCCCGGTCCACTCCCAGCCAGACGATATACCCGTAGGTCCAGGAAGCCTTGCTGATGAGGGTGCCTATGATGAACCCGGCGAGGACGTCGTCCACCTCGGCCACGAGGCTGAACTCGGGGTCCGTGTTGTAATGGCCGACGACCTCCCACTCGTCCCAGGTGCGGTAGAGGAAGGGATAGAGGTCGCAGGTGAAGAGGCGTTCGCCCAGATGATAGACCGGGGCGAGGTCGTCCAGTTCCATCTCGCGGATGGTGATCTCGGGGCGGTGGTTGCGTTCTGAAACCATGGTGCGGGGGGTTGGGGTAAAGGGCTTCGGCACGGTTAAAACGCCCACAACACGGCTGTCAACGAGGATCGGCCGAAAGCCGGGCCGGGGCGCGCTGCCCCGGCCCGGCTGTTCAATGCGATGTCGCGCTCAGCGCTTGTTGTCGGGCAGGGTCACGTTGAACTCCAGGACTTCGCAGTCGCCGTCCCTGTTCACGTCCACCCGGATGTTCTCAAGCTCCACATGCACGTATTTCTGGACCACGAGAAGAAGTTCCTGGCGCAACCGCGGCAGAAACTCGTACCCGCCGTTCTGGGCCCGCTCATGGGCCACGATGATCTGCAGCCGGTTCTTGGCGACCTCGGCACTGGACTTCTTGGCGCGGAAATAGCTGAAAATACCCATGTCAGCCCCCGAAGATTCGGGCAAAGAAGCCCTTTCTGGCCGGAGTGAGGAAACGGTGCGGGAGGTCTTCGCCCAGCAGGCGCGCCACGGCATCGTCGTATGCCTGACCCGCGTCGCTGGCATCATCGAGGATGACGGGCTCGCCCGAGTTGGAGGCCGCCAGCACGGACTTGGATTCCGGAATGACCCCCAGCAGCGGGATGGCCAGGATCTCCTCCACGTCGGCCACGCTGAGCATCTCGCCGCGGCTGACCCGTTCAGGGTCGTAGCGGGTCAGAAGCAGATGCTCCCTGATGTTCCCGCCTTCCCTGGCCTTCCGCGTCTTGCTCTGCAACAGGCCCAGCACCCGGTCGGAATCGCGGACCGAAGACACTTCGGGGTTGGTCACGACCACGGCCTCGTCGGCGAAATGCATGGCCATGAGCGCCCCGTGCTCGATGCCGGCCGGGGAGTCGCAGATGATGAAGTCGAAACGGCTCGAGAGCTCGTCCAGGATCTTCTCCACGCCGTCCATGCGCAGGGCTTCCTTGTCCTTGGTCTGGGACGCCGGGAGGATGAAGAGGTTCTCCACCCGCTTGTCGCGGATGAGGGCCTGGTGCAGCGTCGCCTCGCCCTGGATGACATTGACGAAATCATAGACCACCCGTCGCTCGCAGCCCATGATGAGGTCCAGGTTCCTGAGGCCCACGTCGAAATCGAGCACCGCAACCTGCTTGCCCCGGCGGGCAAGGCCCGTGGCCAGGGACGCGCTGGACGTGGTCTTGCCGACCCCGCCCTTGCCGGAAGTGACAACAATAATTTTACCCACAGTCCCTCCTGGTCCTGTCTAGAGAGGTTCGATCACGAGTTGGCGGCCGCTCAGGCGTACCTGAACCGCAACGCCGCTGTACTTTTCGGGCAGGTCTTCGCTGACGCGGTACAGCCCTGCCACGGAGATCAGTTCCGCACGCAGTTCCCTGCAGAAAATCCGGGCGCCCTCGAAGCCCATGGCGCCGGCCAGGGCCCGGCCGCGCAGTGGGGCATAGATGTGGATGTTGCCGTCGGCGATGACCTCGGCGCCCTGACCCACGGGTGCGAGAACCACGAGGTCCCGCCCCTTGGCGTACACCTGCTGCCCTGACCGCACGGGCTTGTCCACGACCATCGCGCCGGCCTCGGACGGCGCACAGGCAGGGCTTTCCGCCGCCCTGGCGGCAGCCGCCCTGTTTTCGGAAAACACGCCCAGCCGCAGTTCGCCGGCCTGGAGTTCGTGCTCTTCGCTCCCGCCCTGGATGCCCACCGGCGTCAGGCCGTGCTCACGCAAAAGACCCGCAAGCGCTCCCAGATCCAGCCCGTCGCGAAGCCGGCCCAGCGATGAAAAATCGATGATGACGGCAAGGTTGCGAAGCAGCTGCGGCGTCTCGGCCAGGCGCCCGGCCACGTCGGCGGCCAGTGCGGCCAGGTCGGTGGTCAGGGGGCGGAACAACGTGCACGGGGCGACCTTGCCCTTGAGTTCAAAGGACGACACTCGAATGTCCTTAAGGGGTTATACATTGCATCCGGCGAGCGAGCCGGAAACGAGGGGCGGGTTTACATTGGGACCGCTGCGAGCACAAGCCCCCACAGAAGGCGGCCCATCAGACGGCCCTTGACGGACGCCCCCGTCTTGCACATGACATTGAGTCACGTCACTTTGCACACGAGGACCCAATGGACATTCGCCACGTCATCGAACACGAGATTCCCTTCGACCATTTCCTCGGGCTTGTGGTGGAAGAAATTCGCCCGGGCTACGCGCGCCTGCGCATGCCCTACCGCCCCGAGTTCATCGGCGACCCGCGCCGCCCGGCCCTGCACGGGGGGCTGATCTCCATGCTTGTGGACACCTGCGGAGGCTCTGCCGTGTGGGCGGCATGTTCGGTCCGGGACCGGGTGGCGACCATCGACATGCGCGTGGACTACCTGCGGCCTGCCGATCCGGCGGACCTCATCGCCATCGGCGAGGTCAAGCTGCTGGGCAACCGGGTGGGCAATGCCACGGTGCAGATTTTTTCGGCCGCAAATCCCGAAGTCGTCATTGCCGAAGGCCGGGGCGTGTATAATATACGCAAGGCAGGGGCAAAAGCGCCGGATGCCATCCGGGCTCCGGCACACCCCCCGGTCCGCGAGGAGGTCTCATGAACCCGTCACGTTTCGTCTTCATTGCCGCCGCATTGCTGTTTCTTGTCCATACCCCGCCCGCCGGGGCGAAAACCATCGTCGACCAGTGGGCCGAGGTCCAGCCGCCGGCCCCCGTGGAACTCAAACCCGTTACTGTCGACGCCAAGGACACGGCCCTGCTCGTCCTCGACATCGAGGAGAGGACCTGCAACACGACATCCCGCCCCCGCTGCGTGGAATCCGCCCCCCGCATCGGAGCGTTCCTGGCCAAGGCCAGGGCAGCGGGCATGCCCGTGGTGCACAGCCTGACCAGCAAGGGCACGCCCGACACCATTCTGCCTCCGGCCCGACCCCTGCCCGGAGAACCGATCGTTCAGTCATCCGTGGACAAATTTTTCAATACCGAGCTGGGGGCGATCCTGGAAAAACTCGGGGTCCATACGGTCATCGTCACCGGCACCACGGCCGAGGGCGCGGTGCTGCACACGGCCACAGGGGCTTCCATGCGGGGGCTCTCGGTCATCGTGCCCGTGGACGGAATGTCGGCGGGCACCCTCTACGCCGAGCAGTACACGGCCTGGCACCTCCTGAACGCTCCGGGCACGCGTGCCAGGACGACACTGAGCACGCTGGACACAATCACCATCAACGCAAAGTAAACCAGCCGGGGCCCTGTCCCCGGCCACAGCGCAAAACACACATGCAGCTTCTGAACACGAATCATTTCCGGATTCTGGACGCCATCAGCCAGGGCACGGTCATCCTGCGGGAAGGCACGATCAGTCACGCCAACCTCTGTTTCGCGGGATTGTGCAAAACCCGGCAGGACAGCCTGCCGGGCCTGTCCTTTTTCGATTTCGTCATCCCCAAACACCACCGTCGCGTTGCCAGATACCTGAACTCCATCCCTGCCGACGGGTCCGCGTGCAGTGTCGGAAAGCTCGAATTCACGCTTCGCGACATCGACGGCGCGGAATCCTTCGTGATCATGCAGGCCCAGCGGGTCTTTCTCGACGGCGACCCCGCCCTGCTCTGCTCCCTGACAGACATCACCCAGCGAACCCGGGCCGAGAACAAGCTCAAGCGCATCCTGGACTCCATCCCCGAGGTCATCATGGCCTTCGACCGCGAACATTCGCGCATCGAATCGGCCAACAGCGCCACCGAAGGGCTTTACGGCCTGCCCGCGGAACAGTTCGTCCAGAACATCTTCCACCCCATCGACCTCGTCTTCCCGGATGACACGGCCAGGGTCCACGCATTCTACGCCGGGCTGGTCGACAAGGAGTTCGACCGCATCGAATACCGCATCGTGCACGCCAACGGGGACATACGCTGGGTGCGGGACGAGGGCGAAGTCGTGTTCAAGGAGCACGGTCTCGGCCGGGTCCAGCAGGTCTACCATTTCATCAAGGACATCACCGACCGCAAGAACGACGAGGAGAGGCTGCGCATCAATGAACAGAAGTACCGCCGCATCTTCGAGAATTCGACCGACCCCATCTTCGTGGCTTCCCCCAAGGGAGACTTCACGGACATCAACCAGGCCGCCGTCAGCCTGTTCGGGTACCCGAGCCGCGAAGAGGCGCTGACCGGCAACGTGTCCGCCCACTTCGACCAGGGGACCCGCGAGACGATCATGTCCCAGATCGACGAGTCGGGAAGCATCACCGGTCATCCGGCCAGGCTCAAAACCCTCGGGGGCGAGGTCGTGGATGTGGCCGTCACGGCCGGATGCCGCAGGAACCGCAACTCCGGGCGCCCGGAAAGCTACCAGGTCATCATCCATGACATGCGCGCGGTCATCGCGCAGACAGAACTCGAAACCTACCGGCGCACCATGGGCGGGCTTTCCGACCGGCTGAACAACATCGCTCAGGTCCAGCTCATGCAGCTTGGGCTCATGCTCGACTACATCGACGCCCTCAAGTCCGCCCGGGACCAGGCCAGCAGGGAGCGACTTCTTTCCCGCCTCATGGACCAGGTCCGCGAGGCCGAGCAATCCTTCAAAGACCTCCGGGTCCTGGGTGAGAAGATCCGCAGAATCTACCATGCCCCGGAACCGCCGGTCCCGGTTCCGGACGGCACGGGCGGCTTTCTTTTCGAGCTGAAATAGGCGCGCACATGTTGAGCACGGCGCGGGGCCGGGAATCCGCTGCCGCAAGAAGTCATGGTCCACGCCGAGAGCACACCACCAACCGGACGGGCCTCTCCCGTCTTGCAACGGAGCACACCATGTCGAGCATGCCCGCATCCACCGCAGATGTCAGAGCCGCCCGGGAATCCGGCCGCCAGCTGATCCTGGACGTCCTGCCCCCCGAACACTTCGAGGCCCGCCACATCCCCGGAGCGCTCAACGCCTGCGTCTACGAAGTGGCCTTCCTCGACCGCATGGCCGCCATCGTCCCGGACAAGAGCGCCCCGATCATCATCTACGGCGCGGGCGAGGGCTCCCTGGACGCCGTGACCGCGGCCGGGAAACTCCACCGGGCCGGATACTCCAACCTGGCAGTCCTGCATGGCGGGCTGCCCGCCTGGAAAGCCGAAGGCAACCCTCTGGAAGGAGTGCTGGCGGACGAATGGGAGCCCGCCCATCCGGTCCTGCAACTGCGGGATGCGCGCTATGTCGCCGTGCCTGCCGAATCGGGCATCCTCTGGACCGGACGGAACTACAACAGCAGGCATACCGGGACGCTGGACATCAAGGATGGCGCGCTGATCCGGGAAGGCGAGGGGCTCAAAGGGCTCTTCACCCTGTCCATGAACTCCATCGCCAACACGGACCTGGCCGGGACCGAACTGCAGGGGGTACTGGAAGACCACCTGAAGTCCGACGACTTCTTCTTCGTCTCCCACTTCCCGACCTGCACCGTGGAGATCACGGACATGGCGCCCATACCCGAGGCCCCCGCTACCCTGCCCAACTACCGCGTCACAGCCGTGATGACGCTGCGGGGCATTGCGCGCGAGGTGTCCTTCGACGCGAACCTGCGCCCCCTGGCCGAAGGCAGGATCGCGCTGATGGCCAACCTCGACCTGGACCGCACCAAATGGGGCGTGCTCTACGGGTCGGCACGGTTCTTCAAATATCTGAGCTACCACATCGTCTATGACATGATCAGCATCGACCTGCGCGTAGTGCTCGAGTGAGAGGGCGGAAAAGGACTCAGGAAAACACTTTGGCGAACCCGTCCCGGGCCGCCTGAACGAAGGCGCGCACCAGCCGTCGATCCTTGGAGCCGTCCGAGGCTTCCACGCCGGTGTGCACATCCACGGCGGCCGGTCGCACGGCCAGGATCGCCTGGAGCACATTGGAAGGGTTCAGTCCGCCGGCCAGGATGACCGGACGGGGGGAATGGCGGACCAGTTCGGCGCTGACGGACCAGTCGTGGACGTGGCCCGTGGCTCCGCTGGCCCCTGTGGCGGGATCGAAGGTGTCGGTTATGAAGGCGTCGCAGACGGGCGCGTAGGCCCGTGCGAAGTCCGCCGGGCTCATGCCTTCCCGCCCGACGACGTAGCTTTTGATGATGGAGATGGGAGCCAGGGATTTGACCCGGGCCAGCGTGTCCGGGGGGACGTCCGCATGCAGCTGGACCGTGCCCACGTTCAGGAACCGGCACAGTTCGACAAGGCTTTGCGGGTCCCGGTCGTAGGTGATGAGCACGCAGGCGGCGGCATCCACGCCGGCGATGACATCGCGCGTTTCCGCTTCGGAGAGGTCTTCCGCGTGGACCGGCAGGCGCAGGGGAAAGCCGAGCAGATCCACCCCGCAGTCAAGCAGCATGAGCGCCTCGTCCAGGCTGCGCACTCCCGCCACCTGCACAAAGCCGTCGATGGGCAGCCCCGTGCGCATTACTTCTTCTTGGCTTCCTTGATCAGATAGCGGGCCGTCTCCAGGTCGTAGATCTTGGTCGGATCGGCCTTTGCCCCGCGCTCTTCGAACATCCGGGCGCCGCGACGGACGATGTCGATATCGATCCAACCGTGCTTCTCCCAGATTTCCGGGTGATCCACATTGCTCAACCTGAACTCGATGCTCCCGTCCTGCTCGCGCACATACATGCGGATGCGCTTGTTGCCCGGATACGGGTAGTAGAAGATTCCGTCCTTGTCCTGCACTGCTGCCTCCAAAAAATGTTTGTTCCCGGGAGTTTCAAAGGGCGGGAGAATTGTCAATCCCTGAAGAAGCGCAAGGCCGCCCTCAGGCGTTGGGCCGCGGTGAAACCCACGGCCACGGCGAATATGGCCGCGACCGTGCCGGCCTGCTGCGGCCACAGGGCCATGATGGAAAAAAACACGAAGCCCTCGGTGCGCTCGGCCAGGCCCGCCTGATAATGAAAACTCTTGCCCTCCGTGCCCGGAAGGGCCGCGGCGGCGGTCAGGAAGACCGTCAGGGAAAGGATCACCGCCGCACAGAGGATGAGGAGTTCGAAACGCGCCCCGGGGCAATGCAGCCCGAAGGCCACGATGACGCAGGCCTCCACCGCCCGGTCGCAGACGATGTCGAGCATGGCCCCCGCCCGGCTCGCGCTCCCGTTGCGACGGGCCAGAGTGCCGTCCACGGCGTCCAGCAGGCCGGAAACCCAGAGCAGCGCCAGAAAAGCCGCTGTCCAACCCAGGGCGAGGCTTGCCGCCGCCATCACGCCGCTGAACAGGGCCCAGAGCGTGACGCGCAGCGGATCGATCCCACGCCGGGCGAAGGCCCTTGCCAGAACGTCAAAAAGCGGCTGCAGCGCCTGTCGGGCATGCGTGTCGAGCACCTCTTATCCCTCCTGCGAGTTCAACCGAAAATTCTGTTTGACAATCAAACATCTCCTCTTTACTTGACCATCAAACAATCAGACCTTCAAGTTAAAGAGGAATCCCATGCACGATCATTCCTGTTCCTGCGGCCACCACCATGATCATGAACACGGCGAGCGCGGCACACGGCTCGTCTTCTGGCTGACCATGGCCACCATGGCCGTTGAGATATTTTCGGGCTGGCTTTTCGGCTCCATGGCCCTGCTGGCCGACGGTTGGCACATGGCCAGCCACGCCGGGGCCATGGCCGTGGCCTGGTTCGCCTATGTCTGGGCGCGCCGCAACGCCGACAACCCGGATCTGGTCTTCGGAGCCGGCAAGGTCAACGCCCTGGCGGGATTCGCCTCCGCCGTGGGCCTTTTCCTCGTCGCCGCCTACATGGCCGTGGAGTCGGTCATGCGCCTCTTCTCGCCCGTGCACATCTCCTTCGGGCCAGCCACCCTCGTGGCCGTCATCGGCCTGAGCGTCAACCTGATCAGCGCCTGGTGGCTGCGCGACGAAGAGCACTCCCACGCCCACGACCACAATCTGAAGGCCGCCTACATGCACGTCCTGGCCGACGCCCTGACCTCCGTCCTGGCCATCTTCGCCCTCCTGGGCGGCAAATTCTGGGGCCTGAACTGGCTCGACCCGGTCATGGGCCTCGCGGGCGCCCTGGTCGTCGGACGCTGGGCCGTGGGCCTCTTGCGTCAGACGGCCCGGGTTCTCCTCGACCACCGCGCCGACAAGGAAATGCATGCGGACATCATTCGCCGCATCGAGGACGGCGGAAGGGTCACGGTCCGTGACATCTATGTCTGGAATGTCGGGCCCAGACGGCTGGCGGCCCACGTCACGTTGGAAGATCCGGCCCCCAAACCGCCGGAATTCTACAAGGATCTCATTTCCGACGTACCGCACCTTTCCCACGTAACCGTGGAGGTCCACGCCTTTCCATGCCCGGCTGAAGAGCAAGCCCGCCCATGCCAGGAGTCCGGCCATGCATGACCTTGAACATTTAAGCGACCTGATCATCGAATTCTACGAAAAACTTTCGTCCTGGGAACAGGCCGTGGTGCGGGACACCCCCATCACCCTGTCCCAGATGCACACCCTGGAAATCCTGGGCCAGCAATCACCCCTGCGCATGAAGGAACTTGCGGCCAAGATGGGCGTGACCACCGGCACGCTGACCGTGAACATCGACCGCCTGGAGAAGCAGGGACTCGTGGCGCGCATCCCCCACGAAACGGACCGCCGCTCCATCCTGGTGGCCCTGACGC
>CALMTS010000103.1 GCA_937872685.1 uncultured Desulfomicrobium sp. | reverse complement strand
CGGGACGGGGGAAGCCGTAGCTCTCCTCGTAGTCCTCGTCGAAGAGGTTGTTCACCCCGGCATAGACGCTTAATGCCTTGTCCAGGAAGGACTGGCTGATCTTCAGGTCCACCACCGTGAAGTCGTCCATGCGCTTCTTCTCGGTCGCGTCGTCGTTGTAGGTATACTGGTTGGCCACGTACCGGACTCCGGCATACAGCGCGGTGCCGAAGGGGCAGGTGTACTGCGCTTCCAAGGCGACGGTGTCGCGCGGGCGGTACTGCAGTTCGTCGCGCTCGGCATCGTCGGATTTGTCCTCGGAGTGCAGGTAGCCGTAGCTCGCCCGGGCCCAGAAGGAGTCGAAGAACCTGTTTTCCAGGCCCACTTCGAAGCCTTCGAGGAGGTATTCCTCATAGTTCTCGTAGATATCGGTCGTGTCGTCCTTCTCGATGAGGTTCTCGGCATACGTGCGGTACACGGATCCGGTGAATACGGTCTTGAAGGGCAGTTCCTGGTCCAGGCCGATCTCGAAGTGGCGGGCCACCTCCGGCTCCAGGTCCGGGTTGCCGGACGTGGCGTCGAAGAGGTTGCGGATGGAGGCGAAGCGCACTTTGCGGGCGTGGTTGGCGGAGATGGTCGTGCCTTCGAAGGGCCGGTAGCTGGCGCCGAGGAGGTAGGTCCAGTCCGTCGCGGTTTCGGACTCGGGGCCGGTCTGGGCCACGTAGCCGCCGCCGGCCACCAGGGTCACCTGCTCGATGGGGGTGATGGTGTATTCCAGGGCCGCGGAGTATTCCTGCAGGTCCTTATCCGTATCGATGATGGTCTCGCCTTTCTTCTTCTTGGTGAACCCGGTTTCCTCCCAGCTCTGGTTCTCGCCGCTCAGGGCCGCGGACAGGATGCCGTATGCGTCGAAGTCATAGCTGGCGCGCATGTTCGCGCCGGCGATGGTGCTGGTGGAGTCGCTCTTGGACGCGCCGCTCAGGTCGGTCGTGCTGTAGGAATCGTCGTCGTAGCCTTTGGTCAGTTCGTTGCGCTGGTTCGCATAGACGGCCGTATTGATGGTCAGCGGAAAATCGAACTCATGGCGCAGGTTGAACTGGGCGGCCAGGTCGCTGTAGTCTTCCAGGCGCTCGTACTTGGCCGTCTTGCCGAAGGGGTCGGTGCTGTCGGTGATGACGGACGGCGGCTTCCCGTAGCTTCCGCCGCTGTAGGAGAAGACGGCGCCAAGCTGGGTGCTTGCGTCGATGTTGTAGGCGCCGTTGAAGAAGAAGCTGTTGCGCTCACGGTCGCTGTTCTCGCGGCGGTCGGAGTCCTGGGCCTCGTTTTTGTCGAAATCGTCGGAAATCAGGTAGCCGTTGGAATTGAGCCGGCTCACGCTGCCGAAGAAAAAACCCTTTTCGTTGCCGCCGGACAGGGAGGCCTTGCCCAGGTAGGCGTCGGTTTCCCCGGCCCGCAGGCCGACGGAGCCGTGCATGCCCTGCTCGCCGCCCTTGGTGATGATGTTGATGACGGCCGCGGTGCCGCCCGCGCCGTAGAGCACGGAACTGGCGCCCTTGGTCAGGACGATGCGCGAGATGTTCTCGGCCGGGATGGAGGCCGGGTCGAACTGCCCGTCGTAGGTGGACTGGAGGGGCGCTCCGTTGACCAGCAGCTTGATGTGCCGGGTGCGGAAGCCGCGGATGTCGATGCGCGGGGTGCCGTCGGCGGCCGTGCGGATGTACACGCCGGGCAGCATCTCGATGGCTTCGTTCAGGGTGGTTGCGCCGCGAGTTTCGATGTCCTTGGCCGTGACTTCGGAGACGTTGGTCACGTCTTCAACGCCGGGTTTGGCGGACTCGACGACGACTTCGCCCAGTACGTATTCCGCGTCCTTGGCGTAGACCGGCTGGGCCAGGACTACGGCAAGGATCATCACAAGGGCCGGGAGGGAGCGGGTCATGGGTATCCTCGGTGGTGAAAAGGTTGCTGGAGCGGGGTCTTATGTCTAGATAGATATATGTCCAGAGTGGTATATTTTGAAAAAAAATTCGTCAATAAAGACACTTATGTCTTTTAAGACATAATGAATAGTAATTCAGGTGCTGAACACTAGGGAAATTGGAGGACATAACGGTTGGGAATACATATATCAATCATGTAGTCCAACGTTTTGATGCGTTCAGCCACCGGTGTTCAGGCAAAGGGTGGTCGGGGCGAGGATTGGGCGTGTGCACTTCTCCGGGGAGCCTTTCCCTGGCGGATTCGGGGATGCGGCTGCCGGAAAATAGTGTGATTCCCGGCGCACGCCCTGCATGCGCAAGGGCGGCCCGTCCACTGCGGTGACGGGTGGTGCGTTCGGCAGGCGGGTTTGACAAGGTTTCTGCCCGGGGCATATCCGGCGCGCTGGAACCGAACGGCCGGGTACACCGGCATAAGGCAGGATTACGCATGAAAGATACCGAAACGCGCGCCATGGGGCGCTCCCTCTGGCGGCTGGTGCGCTTCGCCCGGCCACATGCCCGGCGCATTGCGCTGGGTCTCGCGGCCAACGCCGGCGCCCGCTTCTTCGACCTGCTGCCCATGATCGTGGTCGGCCGCGTCGTTGACACGGTCTCGACCGCCCTGCGCGACGGCCAGGCCCTGGCGGCCGGGGACTTCGTCTGGGCCGGTTTCCTGGTGCTCGGCACCTTCGCCGGCCTGGCCGTGTTCCAGAGCGTGAGCGACTACACCCTGGACACCGCGGCCCAGAAGATCCGCCACGATCTGCGCGTGGAACTCTACACCCACGTGCAGAAGCTCGACGTGTCCTATTTCGAGTCCCGCCAGACCGGCGACATCATGGCCGTGCTGGCCGGGGACGTGGACAACCTGGAGCGCTTCTTCTCCGACACGTCCACGAGCATCGTGCGCCTCTTCATCACCTTCACCGGCATCTACGGCATACTTTTCTGGCTGGACTGGCACCTGGCCCTGCTGCTTTTCGCGCCCATGCCCTTCGCCATCTGGGCCGTGCGCTTCTTCGCCACCCGCGTCTCGCCCCAGTACCGCAAGGCGCGCAAGGCCGTGGGCGACATCAACTCCATCCTCGAGAACAACCTGCAGGGCATGAACGTCATCCAGGCCTACTCGGCCCAGGACCACCAGACCGCCCGCATCCGCCAGCGCTCCGAGGAATACCGCGACGCCGCCGTGCGCGCCGCCTTCGAGCGCTCGCGCTTCGTGCCCCTGCTCTACGGTGTGGCCGGCATGGGCTACGCGCTCTTGATCGGCGCCGGCGGGTGGATGACCTTCAGCGGCATCGGCCCCAGTGTGGGCGATTTCACCACCTTCGTGCTCCTGGCCATGCGCCTCATCCTGCCTCTCTTCGTCTTCGGCATGCTCATCAACCAGATCCAGCAGTCCGAAGCCTCGGCCCTGCGCATCAACGAGATCTTCGACACCGCGCCCACCGTGCGCGACGAAGCGGCGTCCGCCCCCCTGGACGGCGCCCTGGAGCGCGTGGAGGTGCGGGACATGTGCTTCGCCTATCCCGGCCGGGAGAAGGTGCTGTGCGGCATCAACCTGACCATGCGCCGGGGCCGGGTGCTGGGAGTGGTCGGGCCCACGGGTGCGGGCAAGAGCTCCCTGGCCAAGCTCATGCTGCGTTACTACGACCCCATGGAGGGCGAGATTCTGGCCAACGGACGCCCCCTGTCGGGCGTGACCCTCGACAGCTGGCGCGGCCGCATCGGGTACGTCTCGCAGGAGGCGTACCTCTTCCATGGCACCGTGGCCGAGAACATCCGGCTGGGTTCGCCCGCCGCGGAGCAGGAGGATGTCCGCCATGCGGCCCGCCTGGCCGGGGCCGCGGAGTTCATCGAGGCCCTGCCCCAGGGGTACGACACCATGGTCGGGGACCGCGGCATGAAACTCTCCGGCGGACAGCGCCAGCGCATCTCCCTGGCCCGGGCCATCCTGCGCGACCCCGAATTCCTCATCCTCGACGAGGCCACCTCCAGTGTGGACACACGCACAGAGGAGGTCATCCAGAACAACCTCAAGGCCCTGCGCGGCGACCGCATCACCCTGGCCATCGCCCACCGCCTGTCCACGGTGCGGCAGTGCGACGAGATCGTGGTCATCGTGGACGGCGTCATCGTGGAACGCGGAACCCACTCCGAACTGGTCACGGCCGGCGGGGTGTACGCGGGGCTGTGGCAGGTGCAGAGCGGTGAGTAGGGCGGAGGCAAGGGTGTATAGGCAGGCACAAATATTGCTTTCGTTTCAATGGGGCCTGAAAGATACGTAAAAAAGTGTAACCTCTTTGACAGATTTTACGTATATCTGGTTGTAGAGAAGAGCCGCGATGTTACATAACAGCACGTATTGCCTTCACGTGCGGGTGTTGCGGCAGGTGTGGATTGCGTGTCTGGAAAAACCGGATTTTCATATGTCATACGCGGTCGGTTTTTTTTACATATTTTGAGTATTCTGAAGATTTGTCTGACACTCGTGTGCCTCTCTCCCGATGATTCGCACCCGTTTCATCCCTCTGGCATGTCAGTACACAGGAGTTGTTATGGGAATTATGTCTGAAAAGTCATCATCATGCAGGTTCAGGTTCGTGGCGGCGCTGATCATGGCAGTATTGTTGCTGTTTGCGGGCGCGGCCTCCGCTGACAAGGTCTTTGTGGAGAACGATGTCGTCATCATCGGAAAAGGATTCGTGAAATCGATTCCCTTCGACGAAGGTGTCGTCCTCGAGAGCAGGAAGGGCGTCTTCGAACCGGTCACGTTCCTCGGTGTGGAGGGGACCGCGGCGATGCTCTTCCTCTACAACAGGATCACCCGCGACATGGGGGTGGACCTGGTGCTCAAGACATACAAAGGGAGAATCGACCGGAAGTTCGCCGAAGAGAAGGTGGACCTCGTGCTCCGGTTCTATGCGGACAATAAGCTGATCTACAAAAGCAGGTTCGTCGAAAAGCCGGCCAGTAAGATCGGCATAGCGAGATTCAGGATCTGATGCGCGTTTCTTGAAGGTGGTTTGTGAAAGCTCCCGGTTCCGGCCGGGAGTTTTTTTTTGTTGAGGCGGTCGCGCAGGAGAGGAAGAGGGAAGAGAGGGCGGGGAAAGAGAGGGAAAGAAAGGGAGGGATCGGGGTGGCGCGGGGAGCGGCGGA
>CALMTS010000102.1 GCA_937872685.1 uncultured Desulfomicrobium sp. | reverse complement strand
GAAGTCGCGTTGCTGGACTATCCGAATTATTCCAACGTGGGCGACAGTGCGATCTGGCTTGGCCAGAAATCGTACCTCGACCTGAGACCAGACCTTCGCGTCGTCTTCGTCTGCCCGGCCACGCGCCGACCGCAACGCTTGCCGGACCTCCCTGAAGGGGCGGTGATCCTGTTGCAGGGAGGCGGGAACTTCGGGGATTTGTGGCCTCTCCACCAGACGTTCCGCGAAGGCGTCCTGGCCCGCTATCCATCCAACCGGGTCATCCAGCTTCCGCAGTCCATCCATTTCCGACATCGGAAAAACGAGACCCGTTGCTGGAACGCATTGAACAGGCACGCCGACTTTCATCTGATCCTTCGCGACCGGGCCAGCCTGCATCATGCCGAGCATGTTTTCCACGGCCCGACATACCTCTGTCCTGACATGGCCCTGTGCCTGGGGCCCCTTCCTCGCGCATGTCCGGCACGTTTCCCCATCGTCGGTTTGCTCCGAACTGACAAGGAGCGGGCCAGGGGAGCAGCTTCGATACGCCCGGCCCCTGCCGATTTCGTCGTGCGCGATTGGGTGAACGAGAAACTGACAGTTTTGAATTGTGTTCAAAAAATGATGAACTTCTACAGCTCATATTTGGCGCGATATGTAAACAAGTCTCACGAGAAAAGACATGATCACTTCGATTCGCTGGCCAGAGAGAAGCTTTTGGAAGGGTGCGAAATACTTTGTTCAGGTGATGTTGTCGTTACAGACCGGTTGCATGGCCATATCCTGTGTTGCCTGCTGGATATTCCGCATGTCGTCGTGGATAATGTTTACGGGAAAATAGGGAATTTCCGCGAGACATGGAATACGGGAGACGGGTTATGCCTGACGGCCGTTTCGCGTGACGACGCGTATGACAAGGCCCTGGCGCTGCGGGAGGCATTCCGGAATCGTTGAACCGCGTCTCTGCGCTGAAGGCGTTCCCGGGTTGGAGGTCAGGGCATTGTGCGGTATGCCCGGCCGGTCCTCATGCAGAGTTTCGGCCGCCAGGCCCGTCAGGAGAAGACTGACTGAAAAAGTGCAAGGAACCAGCTCCCGCCTTCGGGGTCAGGGTGGCGTCCGGCCGCCTTCACGATCTGGACCAGATCCAAGAAATCCACGCCCGTATCATGCATGCGCGAGCAGTGCTCCGCGTAATCCAGGTCTGTTGCCGGCAGGTCCTGGGCGATGCGGATGTCGAGCAGGAAGCGGTGCGTGGCCGCGGGGTCCGGGTGCTGGCCCCAGGCGTCGGCGACGGCGTCGAGCAGAAGGGCGCGTATGGAGGCGGCCTGGCAGGGCTCGATATGGTCGAGAATGGAGGCGAGGATGTCCTCGGACTGGGGATCGAGGAACAGGGATGGGATGCGGGTGTCGCTTGCGGATAAGGTTGCCTTCAAGAGAGTCTCCTTGGAATCCTGCCGGCGCCGGTACGGCCGGAATGCGTGAGGCCATGGCTCCGGACTGCAGCGAAGACGCCTGCTCAGTCCCGATGGCCGCTTCCCGGGTTGCCTCGGGAAACATCACCGGTACGGACCTGTTCAAAATGAACAAGCCGTCCGAAGCCCTGTATTGTTCAATATTTCGGAGCGTTGTCCGTTCAGCGTGCTCGTTTTTGGCTCATTTTGCCCGATCGAGCGGCGCAGTGTTTCATTGTGAAACTGTAATGCTTTGATTTATTTGATTATTTTAGCGCAGGAGGGGGCGGCAAGTAAAGGGCGGGCCGTGCACGGAGACGATTTTTCGTGCGGCTGCAGGCGGGATCAAGGGCAACGGGGTTCCGGAGACGCTTTGGAAACTTCGCGCAAGGGCGCGCGGGCGAGGGGGCAGGGCGGGAAAGGCGCGGGCAGGTCAGTCTTCTGTCTGTCTGACGCAGTTCCTTCCTTCCGATTTGGCGCGATAGAGGGCGGCGTCGGCCAGGCGCAGCATCGCGGCTGCATCGGCCGGTGCGGCGGGGCAGCGCGTGGCCGTGCCGAGACTGACGGTGACGATGCCGCCGGGCGATGAGGCATGGGGGATGGCCAGCGCCTCCACGCATGAGCGGACGCGCTCGGCGATTTCAAGGGCGCCGGCCTGGGCCGTGTCGGGCAGGATCAGACAGAATTCCTCGCCGCCGTATCTCGCCGCGAGGTCCGAGGGCCGGCGCGCGTTGGCACGCAGGATTGTGGCGATGCGCCTGAGGCAGTCGTCGCCTGCCTGGTGGCCGTAGCGGTCGTTGAAATTCTTGAAGTGGTCCAGGTCGAGCATGACCAGGCTCAGGGCGGTTCCGGAACGTGCGGACCTGGACAGCTCCTCCTGCATCACGGCGTCGAACCTGCGCCGGTTGGCGAGGCCGGTCAGGGAATCCGTGGCCGAGAGTTCGTAAAGCCTCCGGTTGGCCTCTTCCAGTTCCATGGTGCGTTGGCGGATCTTGGCCTCGAGTTCCTCGTTCAGGTCCAGGAGCGCGTTCTGGGAAACCAGAAATCGCGTCAGGTCGCGGGCCGTGCCCCAGATGTGGGTGATCGTGCCCGTCCCGTCCTTCACGGGGACGAGCAGCGTCTCGAAGAGCCGTTCGCTTCCGTCGAGGACCGGGCGTTGTTCGAAGGTGACGGAGTCCCCGGACGCCATGCATGCGAAATATCCGGCAATGAGCGGTTCGGCTTCGGGGCCGTAGCCGATGATGGAGCGCACGGTCCCGCCGGGAACCTGCCGGGGGTCCAACCGGACGGCCGCAGCGTTGGTCATGACCAGCGTGAAGTCGTCGCCGTCGGGCCTGCAGATCCAGAAAGGATCGCTGGAATGCGTCCACAGCTG
>CALMTS010000101.1 GCA_937872685.1 uncultured Desulfomicrobium sp. | reverse complement strand
CTCAGTGCGGCAGAATGAGCCGGGGCAGGAACGTGCTCAGGACCGGCACGAAGGTAATGATCATCAACACCCCCACGGCAATCAGGAAGGGAATCCAGATGCCGCGAGACAGCCTCTCCAGCGACAGTCCGGTAATGCCGCAGATGGAAAACAGCACGCCCCCCACCGGCGGCGTGATGAGGCCCAGCACCAGATTGAAGCAGACGATCACGCCGAAATGGACAGGGTCTATTCCGAGTTTGGCCGCCAGAGGCGCCAGCACGGGCGTCACAATGGCGAGGGCCGGCGCCGTTTCCAGGGGGATGCCGATGAGCAGCAGAAAGATGTTGACGAGTATGAGAAATACATGAGGGGAGGATGACAGGCAGGAAAGCGCTTCCATGACTTTCAGCGGAACCTGCTCCACGGCCACGACCCAGGCAAAAGGCTCGGAGAGCCCGAGCAGCAGCATGACCACGGCGGACTCTATTCCCGATTTCAGAAAAAGATCATACAACCGGACCAGTTTCAGGCGGCGGTAGATCAGAAATCCCGCCAGGAAGGCGTAAGCCACGGCGATTCCCGCCGCCTCCGTGGGCGTGAAGATTCCGCCCCAGATGCCTCCGATGATGATCACGGGCATCAGCAAAGACGGCATTGCCCGAAAGACCCCCGTGAACACGCTTCGAATCGGGGCGCGAGGCTCCCTGGCGTATCCGCCCCGGCGCGCCGCGATCACCATGTAGATCATGAGGCATGCGCCGAGGAGCAGCCCCGGAATGATTCCCGCAACGAAAAGAGCGCCGATGGATACCTGGGCGATCACCCCGTAGATGATGAAGGGAATGCTGGGAGGCAGGATCGGTCCGATGCAGGAAGCGGCGGCCGTCATCGCGGAGGACACCTCGTCTTCGTAGCCGGCCCGGCGCATGGCCGGAAGCATGACCGTGCCGATCGCCACGGCCGTGGCCACGGCGGAACCGGTTATCGCGGCGAATATGGCGCAGGCGACGATGGTCGTCAATCCCAGACCGCCGCGGATATGCCCGACCAGCCGCCGGGAAAAGTTGACGAGATCATCCGTGATCCCTCCCTCGTTCATCAGGTTGCCCGCCAGAATGAAGAGGGGTATGGCCAGAAGCGGAAAGGACGACATGCCGGCAAAGGTCGTTTGAACAAGAAGGGTGGGGGAAATGCCGCCGCTCAGAAACGCGTAGACCATGGCGGCGCCGCCCATGGCGATGGCAACCGGAATGCCCACGGCCATGAAGACGAGAAAGGAAATCAGAAACAGGGAGAGCAACCTCATCCTCCCCTGGATTGGGATTGGAAAAACATCCAGCACTGCTCGACGGTGATCAGAAACATGAGCAGGAAACCAGCGGGAAGCGCCAGATAGGGCAGGCTCATGGGAATGCCGATGGCCGTGGAACGCTGGTGCATGTTGACGAGAGTCTGCAGAATGCCGAACCAGGTCATAGCCCCGAGAAAGACCAGCATGCCCGCATACATGCATCCCGTAACGACCCGATACGGGATTTCCGGAAGCTTGTTCATCATCAGATTCAGGCTGACCTGGTATCCCTTTCTCAGCCCGACGGCGCCCCCCATCATGGACGCCCAGACCAGGGAGAATGTGGCGGCCTCGCCCGACCAGACGGGCATGTCGCCAAGCACATAGCGTCCGAAAACCTCATACGGGACGACCGCGGCGATCACCGCCAGGGCCGCCGCCGTCATCCCCGATGCAGCCCGGACGAGGATCGCGTTGATTTTTGACAAAACCGGCAGGGACATCACTTGGTTCCCAGAATCGCGTCGATTTTTTCCGCCCCGTACTGACCGGCGGCCTGGCTGATCACCGACTGCATGGCGCTTCGCCACGCCGCCTTATCGATGGTTTTCTCCACGCTCATTCCCCTGCCGGAAAGCTCGGCAATCTGCTTTTCCTCCATGTCCCTTCCCAGCCCGCGCTGATACCGGGCGACTTCCCTGGCCGTGTTGAGCAGCATCTTTTGATCCGCTTCGGGAATGGACTGCCATGTTTTCAGGCTCACGATGAGGACTGCCGGGGAATACACATGCTGGGTCAGGGACAGAAACTGCTGAACCTCGTTGAGTTTCACCGAATGGATCACGGCAACCGGGTTTTCCTGCCCGTCGAGGATCTTCTGCTGAAGGGCCCCGTAGACCTCCCCGAACGCCATGGGAACGGGATTCGCGCCCACCGCCGTCCAGGCCGCCATGTGCATCTTGTTCTCCATGGTGCGGATCTTCAGGCCTCTGGCATCGTCCGGAACCCGGACCGCCCGCCGCGAATTGGTCAGGTTGCGGAACCCGTTTTCCCAGAAGGCCAGGGCCTTGAACTGCGCCTTTTCCAGATCGTCCAGAAGCCGCTGCCCGATGGGTCCGTCCAGCACCCTGTCCACGTGTCCGTAATCATTGAACAGAAACGGAATGTCCAGAATCCCGATGCCGGGGTTGAATCCGCCGATCGGTCCGGTCGAGCCGACATAGACATCGATGGTTCCCTGCTGCACGGCTTCGAGCAGCTCCCGTTCGCCCTTGCCGAGCTGACCGTCCGGGTATACGGTCACCTGAATGCGCTCCTGGCTTCGCTCCCTGACAAGCTCTGCAAATTTCAACGCCCCCTGGTTGTAGGTGTGGCTCATGGGCGTCAGAGAGGCCAGTTTCAACCGGGCCTTGAATTCCCCCTTTTCGGCCTTGTCCGA
>CALMTS010000100.1 GCA_937872685.1 uncultured Desulfomicrobium sp. | reverse complement strand
ACCCGCTAGCCGCTTGCAACCATCCCGGTCAATGCCGAAATGCCGGACCAAGGGCTGGCCTGCCGGGATTCGGGCCCGAGTCGAGGCAGGGAGGGGGTATGCGCTGTTGGAAAAGTACTTCCTTCTGCGTAGCGCGAGTTCCGGCAAACTCGGGAAAAGGCGCGCCCTTTGCTGGAGGCTTGCGTTTCGCAACCATGCCGAAAACCGCTGCCGGTTTCGTCCGGGTCTACCACCCGGAGGGGTTGCACGTTAATTGACAATTACGCCATTAAGTAGCAAATAATTTGCTACTTAATCGGCGACATGTCAAAACATATGGACCAATTCTTTGACAATCGGTCGAGGTAAGCATGATTTTTTTGCCACCATATCCGCAAGACATCAAAAGGGCCGACCTATGAAACTCAATGCATTCTTCGCCAGCCATGCCGTATTCACGGTGGAGGAATTGGACCGTATTCTGTCCGCCAAGGGCTCCGGCAAGCCGGCTACCCGCAAGTCGCTCCTGACGTACTATCGCAACCAGGGGAGGATAATACCTGTCCGCCGCGGGCTGTATGCGACCGTCCCCCTGGGCGGCGACCCTGCGTCAAGTCCGGTCGATCCGTATCTCGTGGCGGCCAAAATATGCGAGGACGCGGTTCTTGCGTACCATACGGCTCTCGAATTCCACGGCAAGGCATACTCGGTCTACGCGAGGTTGCATTACACCTCCGCGCGCACCTCGCTCCCTTTGAAGTTCCGCTCACATGAATTCGTGCGGGTTCCCGTGCCGCATCTTCTTCAGGAGAAGGGCAAGGCGATGTTCGGCGTTGCCATGCACAAGCGATCCGGGGTGGAACTCAAGGTCGCCAATCTGGAAAGAACCCTCGTCGATGTGCTGGATCGGCCGGATTTGACGGGGAGCTGGGAAGAAATATGGCGGTCCCTGGAAGCAATCGAGTTCTTCGACCTGGATCAGGTCGTCGAATATGTAATGCTGCTTGAGAACGCGACCACCGCTGCAAAGGTTGGCTTCTTTCTGGAACAGCATGCGGAAACTCTGATGCCGAACGATGCTCACATGAACGCGTTGCGCGACCTGCGCCCCCGCCAGGCTCACTATCTGGATCGCAGCCGCCGAAAGGAATGCCGGTTGGTCAAGGAGTGGAACCTGATGATTCCCGAAGAAATCCTCAACAGGTCATGGGGGAACGTGCTGTGAAATTGTCCTCGTCAGAAGTGCAGCAGGCAGCAGCGCACACCGGTTTCAAAGCTGACATGGTCGAGAAGGTTCTTCACCTGCTGAACCTGCTCAACGCTTTGAACGCGCATCCGTTCCTGAAAGGCAAATGGGTCTTGAAGGGCGGAACCGCATTGAACATGTTTTTGCTCAACATTCCAAGGTTGTCGGTGGATATCGACCTCAATTACATCGGAACGGTCGACCGCGAGGAGATGCTGGCGGAAAGGCCGAAGTTGGAACAGGCGGCGCAGGCGGTGTTTTCCCGGGAGGGGTTCCACACAAAGAGGGTCCCGAACGAACACGCGGGCGGAAAGTGGCGGCTTTCATACCAGAGTTTCACGGGACAGTCCGGCAACCTCGAGGTCGATTTGAATTTCATGTTCAGGCAGCCGCTCTGGGATTATCAGCCCACCGATTCCCGCAGCCTCGGAGGTTTTCAGTCCAAGGGAATTCCGGTTCTGGACATTCACGAACTGGCTGCCGGCAAGCTCGCGGCACTTTTTGCGCGCAGACAGGCGAGGGATCTGTTCGATTGTCACCAGATCCTGCGCAGGGACGATCTGGACCGGGACCGGCTTCGCATCGCCTTCGTCATGTACGGAGGGATGAACCGCAAGGATTGGCGGACGGTTTCCATCGATGCGGTGGAATTCGATACGGCGGAATTGACCAGGTCACTCATTCCCACTCTGCATGTCCGCGAAACACAGGACCAATCCTCTGCGGCCGAATACGGAGAGCGACTTGTCCGGGAATGCCGCGAAGCACTGTCCGCGATCCTGCCCTTCACGGGTGCCGAACGCACCTTCCTGGATCTGTTGCTGGACCGGGGGGAAATCGAACCCGGACTGTTGACCGCCGACCCATCTCTTCAGCTACGCATTCAACGCCAGCCACTCCTCGAATGGAAAGCGCTCAACGTGCGAAAGTTCACTCAAGGATAACCTTGAGAACGCGTAAATCGACGCTGTATCATCGGCCATTCCTGTAAATTCTCGAACAGTTCGCCGGGGCGGCCATTCGCCCCGGCTGTCTGATTCGCCTTACACTTCCAACTGCTGAATCCCTTCCAGCGTCCATTGCGGGGCAGAGGCCGATTCGTCGCGCCTGATGTGCCAAACCTCGCGGATCTGCTCCGAAGGGGCGCCCGGGCCGTCCTCGCGGAGGAGGGCGTCGAAAAGGACGCTGATCACGGTTTCCGGGCCGTCGGTCCGGGCCTCCAGGATGCGCGCGTCGACCATCAGGATCTCCGTGCGGGAAGGGGAGGGGTCGTCCGTGGCCTGGCGGGCGATTTCCGCGTGCACCTCGGAGCTCGTGAACTGGCGGATGTCGTCGATGTCGCGGCGGTCCCAGGAACCCTGCAAGCGGACGTAGAGCGCCTTGGCGCCCGAAAGGAATTCCTGCTCGTCGAAGCCCTTCGGCAGGACGGGGCCTTGCTGGGCCTGGGGCTCAAGACGCTGCCCCCAGCCGCCGCCGGACGCCGCCGTTCGTTCGGTCCCCGAACCCTGGTAGGCGTACGGGGCGGAGTTGGCCGTGGCCAGGCGCCGCGACCTGATGAACTTGAAGAGCAGGAAGCCGCCCGCAGCCAGGAGCAGCATGTCGAGCATGCCGGGACCGGCGAAGCCGCCGCCGAAAAGCATGGAGCCGATCAGCCCGCCCATCAGCAGGCCGCCGAACATGCCTCCAAGGCCGCCGAAACGCGAAGGCGCGGCGGGCGTGGCCTGCTGCGTCATGCCGGGGCTCGTCTGCGCTGGTTTCGTGTAACTTTTGCTGTACGAGGGTTTGCTGCCGAAGGAACCGCCCCCGCCCATGCGCCTGGCGTCGGCGATGTCGGGCCAGGCGAAACAGAGGGTCAGGGCGATGAGTGGCAGAAAGAGATAGGCCAGGGGGAAAGGCAGGGCAGCGGCGCTGCTGGAAACGGTCTTCATGGAACCTCCAAGGTTTGGCTGGAGGTCCAAAAAAAGACCTCCAGCATGTTGTGTCATGCTGAAGGTCTTGCTCATCGGTGGAATCCGACGGCAGGGCCAAGCGCGTGCGCGCCAGTATTGTTGACCTTGCCTCGTGGAGCTACTCCCCTTCAAGGGAAATGATTACGTTTGTTGCGGGCCGCATGTCAAGCCTTATTCGGATTCAAAAAGTCCGAAATCAGCACTCGTACTTTCGGCATCGAAGAACCCACCCCTCACGGCTCACCGTACGATTGTTCGCGGCGTCGCGCGGAGGTTCCGTTCATAGGGCGTGCGTTGACAACCGATTCCAGATGGTTCATCCCTCACCATCCGGCCAACCACCCGTACAATTCGTGCGCTTTCGCCGGCCCGGCGGAGCAGGGTGTACCCGCGCATCAAAGGAAATCCGGCGATGCCCCCACCCAACGCCGCCCACACAGTTCCTAGCGGAAACGACATGACGCGACCTGCAGACACCATCGTTCGGCTGATCCTGTGCCCGTTGCTGGCGCTGTGCATCCTGGCGGCCGGCGCCGGGTCCGTCCGCAGCACGACGCAGCCTCTGGACCGCGGGGCCGGGGCCGCCTGTTTCGCAGCGGGCGCCATGGGCTCGACCATCGGCGCGGCCGACCTCACCCAGCGCGCCTGTCCCAAGTTTTCCGACAGGGCGTCCCAGGATGCCCTGATTCCCGGCCAGCCGGTTGCCGTCGGCACCCGGCCGCTCATATCCTTCCCTCCCGCAGGCAACGACCACCCCGTCCCGGACGCCGGGACCGGGTCCATCGCCATCCGTGCCCCTCCCTGTTGATCGGACCGAACACGCTCATGCCTCCCCGCCCAACCAGCGCGTTGCGGCGAATGTCGTATTCCCGAACAACGGAGACACCATGCACACCGACAAGGACACGTCCAAAAACATCGGCGCACAGTCCGCGCCGCTCCCCGAGATCGATTACTCTCCCAAGGCCCATTCGCGGGGCAGGGAGATCATGTACGGCCTGAAGCTCATCGCCGCTGCGGCCGCTTTCTTCCTCGTCATCTGGTTCCTCGAATCGAGATAGCCGGACCCGCCACACACCGCCCCGTGGGAGAACCCCTCTCCCACGGGGCGTTTTGCCAGCCCTCTTCCTGACAGGGCCCCTGAACCGCAATTCCGAATCCCGCCCCGGACCGTACCTTCCTTACTGACAGCCCCCGAAGCCTGTCTTCCGCCGGATGCCTCGAGCCCTGGCGTGCAACTTGCTCACAGCCGGGCAGGAGGCACTTCATGCGCATCAGCACCAAGCAGTATCTTGAGACAACGTCACAACTCTCGAACAACGGCGAGACGTCCCAGAACGAATTGTTCGCCAAACTCGGTGCGCGGAAATGCTTTCGCGACGCGGACGCCAACAGGGACGGGGTCGTCACCCAGGACGAAGTGACACTGTCCGCGGAAGCCTTTGCGCGGCTCGACGCATCCAGGGACGGCAACGTCACCCTGGAGGAAATATCTGCCGCCATGGAGGGCCACGGCAGGGAAGTCTATTCCGCCTATGTGTCCAGGAAGAAGGCGCCCGACTCCATGGAATTGCTGGCTTCCATCTTGGGCGAATCCTCCGCACAAGGCGACGGTTCCGCCACGGAACAAGCGGCCCGGCAGTACATGACGCACATGGACACGAACAAGGACGGTGTCCTGTCCAAGGCGGAGACGTCCGTATCGGCGTCCGCCTTCAGCGCCATCGACACCAGCGGCAACGGCACCATCGAACTGGCGGAAATGCAGGCCACACTCAAGGCCCATGAAGCCAAACTCGCCAGCTACTATGCGTCACTCCCGGAAAACGCTTCCGGATCAACGCTGCAGAAAAAAATCTGACGAATTCCCCACGGGAGGGAAGCCTCCAGCTTTTTCCACATAATATTCCGGTATCATTAAATATCTGGACTCTCATTTCGAGGCTTGCTAATGACGGCCTCCAATGCGAACCGCTATAATCTTACTCATACTGTTTACTTTTTGGTCTTCACCAGTACTTGCTGATCACAAGCGACCGGAAAAGGAATACCAACGGGACTGGTGTGCGGAAGCACGCGGCCATGCGGAAATCCGCCTCCCCGACGGCACCCGGGCGGATTGCATCACCCGCACCCACGCCATCGAGTTCGACTTCGGGCAGAAGTGGGCGGAGTCCATCGGCCAGGCCCTGTATTATTCCATGCAGACCGGAAAGCGGGCAGGGATCGTCCTGATCCTGGAACGGATCGAGGACAGAAAATTCTGGATACGCCTGAATTCCATCGTCGAGTTTCAGAAGCTCCCGATCGATACCTGGAAAATCGAGAATTTTCAGGCTCCATAGCGGGCCCCTTCAACGCCACGCCAACTCAGTTCCTGACCGGGGATAGGCAACACTTCAAAATGATAGAGAAACATTTCATCTTCATCGCCGCACACCACAGAAGCGGCTCTTCACTTTTGCACGAGATCCTCCGGGAACACCCGTCCGTGAGCGGTATTTCTCGAACAGGAGTGCCGGAGGATGAAGGCCAGCATGTGCAGTCGGTTTACAAGCCAGCCAGATTTTATGGCGGCCCCGGAAAATATATATTTGATGAACAGTCATACATGAACGAGCATCATGCGTTGGCAACAGACCAATCAGCATATGCTCTCATGGAACAATGGGCTCAATATTTCGATTCAATGTGTCATTATTACATTGAAAAAAGTCCGCCAAATTTGATCAGAACACGATTTCTGCAAAGATTGTTTCCAAACAGTAAATTCATTGTCATACTCCGTCACCCTGTGGCCGTAAGTTACGCAACTCAAAAATGGAGCAGGACATCAATACGGTCTTTGGTCGAACATTCATTGCGCGGATATGAAATATTCATGAAGGATATCTCGTATTTAAAGCATGTCTACGTTCTCAGGTACGAAGATTTCGTACGCAGCCCCCAAGATGAAATAAATAAGATATATGATTTTCTCGATCTTGAACCAATTTTGATTCAGCATGAAATCCACTCCAACGTAAACGAGAAATACTTCTCCATGTGGGAGGCGAGCAGAAGCAGGATTTTGGAACGTCTTACATTCCCCGTGAGCAATGCACTGGAAAAAAGAATGAATATGTTCGGGTACAGTATCAGGGATTGCAGAAAATTGCTTGCGACGCCTCTTCTCGGCGTCCATGAGGCGCAGATGGCGCCAGCGGCAGAGAAGGGGCTCTGATTCGCCCATCAGGCCCCCATCGTCTTGTCATCTCCCGCCGGCGGATGTAGCCCTTGATGCAAACATCAGGAGCA
>CALMTS010000099.1 GCA_937872685.1 uncultured Desulfomicrobium sp. | reverse complement strand
TTGGACAACCAGTTCCACGACATTCTGTTTTCCAAAACGGACAATTCGCTCATTGTCGAACTTTCGCGGCGATCCTGCCGTGGAGTTTCAAAGTTCCTCCTCTTCAAATACTGGCGCGACATCTTCACGACCAAAGAAGTTTATGAGCGGCACAAGGTGATCCTCGACGTTCTGCGGACCAAAGATCCCGTCGCGATCGAGCAGTGTCTCCGCGAACATTACATTGATGCCGGGCGACGCATGAAGCGATACGGCATCGAAAGTCCCATCCCGCATGAATGAAAATGGCGGAAGAAATTCATTCCCTCAGTTGAGATCCCTTTCTTCCTGGACGTAGATTTTTCCCTCCATTCGTATCGGGCCCAAGCGAATCGCCTGGTTTGAATTCCTTTTCGCGTGGGCCGGTATCTGTCGTATTTCTCGAAATCCTCGCGTTTTGTTTGCGTCCGTCCCATATCTGTTGACGTGAGCACGTCGTCTCCCCATAGTTTATCTTACGTGTTGTTTGAAGACGCGGGTGAACCGCCGCTGGCCGGACGAGAGCATCTGTCGTAAAGATCGAGCGACAGTCGGCCCCTCAGGCCGCGGGGCGCGAGGGTCAGGAGGGATGACATGGATCGACGCGATTTCCTGAAAAACGCGATCACAGGCGGCATCGCCGCCGGGTGCACGCTGGCATTCGGAGGCTCGGGCCTTCTGGCCGCAACGGGTGGGGCAGCCGCGGCGTATGACCTCGTCGCCGTGAGGGGCGGGGAGCCCGCGGCCATGTTCGACCGGGCCATGGCCTCCCTGGGCGGCATGGGCGTTTTCGTGCCCAAGGGGGCGCGGGTGCTGGTCAAGCCGAACATCGGCTGGGACGTGTCCCCGGACCGCGCCGCCAACACGAACCCGCAGCTCGTCGGGCGCATCGTCGAGCACTGCCTGCAGGCCGGGGCCAGGGAAGTGACCGTCTTCGACCACACCTGCGACACCTGGGCGCGCTGTTACCGGAACAGCGGCATCGAGCGGGCGGTCCGGGATGCCGGCGGGAAGATCGTCTCGGGCGACAGCGAGGGGTACTACCAGCGCGTGGCCGTGCCGGGCGGCAAGCGCCTGACCGAGGCCAAGGTGCACGAACTGCTCCTGGCCGCCGACGCCTTCATCAACGTGCCGGTCCTCAAGCACCACAGCTCCACCGCCCTGACCATCGGCATGAAGAACATGATGGGCGTGGTCTGGGACCGCGGGTACTGGCACCGCAACGACCTGCACCAGTGCATCGCGGACTTCATGACCTTCCGCCGGCCGGCGCTGACCGTGGTCGACGCCTACAACGTCATGATGCAGCACGGGCCGCGCGGGGTGTCCGCGGGCGACCTCGCGGCCATGAAGTCCCTCGTCGTCTCCACGGACCCCGTGGCCGCCGACGCGGCCGCGGCCATGCTCTTCGGCGCGGCGCCGGCCGACATCGGCTATATCCGGCTGGCGGCGGAGATGCAGCTCGGGCGAATGGACCTGTCAGGCCTGTCCATCGACCGCATCAGGATGTGACGGCCGTCCATGCGCCGGCTCAAAAAAATCCGCGTGGCCGTGTCCCTGGCCTTTCTGGCGTCGTCGTCGCTGCTGTTCCTCGATTTCGGAAACGGCTTCCCGGAGTTCGCCCGGGGCGTGCTCTTCCTGCAGTTCGCGCCTTCCCTCCTGCAGTATGTCCATACCGCCTCCCTGGGCGCGGCAGGGTTCGCGGCCGTCCTGCTCGCCACCCTTCTTTTCGGGCGCGTGTACTGCTCCTCGGTCTGCCCCCTCGGAACCCTCCAGGACGCCGTCGGTTTCGCGGCGCGCAGGAAGGGATTCCGGTTCAGGGCGCCGGACACGGCCCTGCGCCACGCCATCCTCGTCGTCACGGTCCTTCTTGCGGCCGCGGGCGCAGGCGTCCTTCTGAATCTCCTCGACCCCTACAGCGGCTTCGGCAGGATCATGGCGAACCTTGTCCGCCCCGCCGTCATCGCCGCCAACAACATCCTCGCCGCGACCCTGGAACAGTTCGGGATCTACTCTCTGGCCCGCAGGCAGTGGGGGGTGATTACGCCCCTGTCCGCGGGCGTCGCCGCGGGCACGCTGTTCCTCGTGACCTGGCTGGCCGCTTCCCGGGGGCGCCTGTACTGCAACGCCGTCTGTCCGGTGGGCACCTTGCTCGGCCTGTTCGCGAGGCTTTCCTGGCTGCGCATCGGCATCGACGCGGACGCCTGCACGCGCTGCCGGAGGTGCGAGGGCGCGTGCAAGGCGGGCTGCATCGACCTCGCCTCCATGAGCGTCGACGCCAGCCGCTGCGTGGCCTGCTTCAACTGCCTGGCGGTCTGCCCGCACGGCGCCGTGGGCTTCGGGAGCGCATGGACGCGCCGCGCTCCCGCCGCCGGCACGGACCCGGGACGACGGGAATTCCTCATGCGCTCGGGCGCGTCCCTGCTGGGCCTGGCCGGGCTGGCCGAAACGAACGCGTCGGTCCTTCAGAGCCGGCCGACAACCGTGCCCGAAGCCGTGACGACCCCGGTCTCGCCGCCCGGTTCCGTGAGCATCGAACGCTTCACCTCCCTGTGCACGGCCTGCCACCTGTGCGTGAGCGCCTGCCCGACCCGGGTGCTGACGCCGTCCCTGCTGGAATTCGGCCCCCAGGGAATCATGCAGCCCCGGCTGAACAACCGCGCCGGCTTCTGCAACTACGACTGCACGGTCTGCTCCCAGGTCTGCCCGACGGGGGCCATCCTGCCCCTGGCGCCTGCGGAAAAGAAGCTCACGCAGCTCGGCGTGGCCACGTTCGTCCGGGACAACTGCGTGGTGCACACGGACAGGACGAGCTGCGGAGCCTGTTCCGAGCATTGCCCCACCAAGGCCGTGCGCATGGTCCCCTACGACAACCCCCTGAACAGGCCGTTGCTGATCCCCGAGGTCGATCCGCAGACGTGCATCGGCTGCGGCGCTTGCGAGCACGCCTGCCCCACGAGGCCATTCAGGGCCATTTTCGTGGAGGGCAACGCCGTGCACAAACGCGCCAGGAAGCCGGTGGTGC
>CALMTS010000098.1 GCA_937872685.1 uncultured Desulfomicrobium sp. | reverse complement strand
GGTACCAGGCGGCCTCTCGTTGCGCCCAACTCCAACGCGGAGACTCAGAGGGTGCCGGTTCAGACCAGTCCGGCCCCGACTCCGACCCCTTCCGGTACCAGGCGGCCTCTCGTTGCGCCCAACTCCAACGCGGAGACTCAGAGGGTGCAGACCGGAGGAACACCACAGGCCACCGAAACACCCGACGGGCAGGCCAGTTTCACGGAACGTCACGGGTATATGTTACTTACGGTTCTCCTTACAACAGAGCAGATAATCCGCTGCAAGAATGAAGGCCTATCCTCCGATGATTGCGCCTACCGTCTTCTGGAACAGGCGGCGGTCGGTACAGGCATAACCCTCGGGGCGATGCTGACCGGCACAGCGCCGGTATTGGTCGCCGTAGGCACTGCCACCATGACTGTGAAGGGATTCCAAAATTCGGTTGAAATAATGTATGAAGGAGGCAGCCTTGTTCAGGCCCTTATCGAGGAAGAACGGGTCGAGAGGGAACTTGAAAGGCAACAGGAGAAAAATCGAGCGCGTCTTGCCGAGATGCTGGATCTTGAGCAAACCAAAACGCTGGGTTTGGTGCAGGGACAGGCACAAACTCTGGAAGGCCTTTGTCGCAACCTCGAAGACATGGCGACTGAGGCCGAGAAATACGGGAACCTCGCCCAGGAGAAAACGTTGGTAGTAGGTCCTGAAATAACCGCAGAGATCGCAGAGACGGCAAAACTGTGCGTTAATGCCACGACATCGGCAGCACATATCGAGTCTATCAGGGACCGCGTAGCAGGATACGCCTCTCAGATACGGGAAGCTCTGGAACGCCTGAGCGGTCAGTGTCGATCCTGCACCACCAGGGAGCAAGCGGAAAAGATACAAGAAGGATACGACGCCTGCACGGCCCTGATGCGGGGTATACGGCAATTACACGACGAAGCGCTGCAAAAAGGGGAGGAGATCAGGAGGATTCAGAGCAACGCGGCGCAGTTGCGCTCCATCGTCGATATGGCCTCGAAATCAAAAGAGCACATATTCACTCTCGAAGGACACGCCGTGAAACACTCCAGGATTTTCGAGGAGACACTTCAGAGTGTCATTGACGTCAACAACAGCCTTGTGAGCGCTTGTGCGGAATCGGACCGGAATATAGCAAACCTCCGGAAGGCTTTCGGCGAATTTTCCCCCGAGGAGACGGCTCGGTTCACAGAGTTAAAAGAACTAGTGGATAGTTTTCGAGGCAAGGTATGCGACTACGATCCGTTAAAAAGCCGTTATGACAATGCCAGATACCAGGCTGTAGACGCAAGACTGAGCTCCGAAAACCTGATACGCTCCCTGGAAGGCTCTATTGCGGGTCTCGATGAGTGCGACTCCGCCTCCGTAGATACTTTGTTGACAGACATTGCAGCGGCCGAACAGGATGCCACCCTCGCCATTGCAGCCCATGCCGATCTGTCTACGATGGCAAACGAATGTGCAACCCGTTCCACCACAGGAACGGGTGCCGGTAGCGGTGAGACGGATGGGGGCGATGCGGATGACGATTTTTCCGACGAAGGCACGATAATCGGGAGCGGCGGAGGCCAGGACGGGTTGGAACCGGACCAGGCAACCGATGAATCAAGCACAGCCCAGGAGCCGATACCAGACCTTGCGGATGCAGGGTCGTCCGGAAGGCCGGAAAGGCCTTCCGCTCCTGATGCCGGCGATGACTTTGCCGACCTGGGAAGCAACGTCGGTTCTGCGCCTCCAAGGCAGGAAACCGTCACCTATTTCGATCGCGACTGGCTGCCGCGCAGCTGGAAAACCAGCGGAAATGCCGCGGAGACCAGAACGGAGATCTATCAGACCGCCTCTCGCCTGGGATGGGCTGCGGCCCTGGCGGAATATACCGGGCCTTCTTCCGATCCGCTGATTTCCGATCATATCACGTCCGCTGCAGGCCATATGGAACGGGCCAATGCCGCTTCTTTTGCCCCTCACAAGGCCTGGCCAGACTGGTCCAACCGCCGCACCAATTACACTCGCTGGATTCAGCGCCTCACCTCGGGGTGTCAGATCAGCCGGGAATATTTCCGCAAAGGCCTGGCCAACACCCTGAGAAGCGAGGCCGGGGCGTTGAAGCGACAGCTGGAAACCCTGGCCACGGGTCAGGCCGGCACCCTGCAGAACTGCGATACTTATATCTTTGAGATCGGCTACCAGCTGGCTTTCGCTTCCCAGTTGCAGAGCATCGCCATTGACGGCCTCAAAGCCGGACAGAAAAAAGACTGGGCTCGCAAGCTCTGGAACCGGGCATCGTCCAGCATTGCGAGTGCAGGTTCGGCAATCCGGCAGATCAAGCCCGGCCCCGGCCGGGCCGGGTGTTCGGACTTTACGCCGCTGAGCAAGGAACTGGCCGTCGTCCAGTCCAGGCTTTCCTCGGCCCCGGAACCCGAAGTGCACGGGGTCTGGAACCAGGGGCTTGCCATTGCCGGCGGCAGGCCAGGCATGGAACCAGACATGGAAGCGGTGGGACGACATGTGTTCATGGGCATGGAGAGCGAGGTCCCGCAAGGGGCACACATCTCTTTTCAAGGCTCTGACCTCTTGCCGGTTTATTTGGTCGGCGGCAATATGGCCCCATCCTATAAGTTCCAATACAAAAAATCCTTTCGTCGTGAATATGTTATCGACAACAATCCTGGAGCATACGTAATCCTTCACTATGTCGGCGCTACTCAGTTTCGTAAATTGGATCATCCGACCTGTGGACTCTCCGACAATCTCAGCCAGCTCGAAAACAAGACTTTCGTGCGCCATGACGGACAAGGCCGCTATTGCCTATCCACTCATCGCAACGTCAGCAAGCCGATCGACGTCGCGATCATTTCAAGACTCATCTGGTTCCGTGGGGAATGGGCTATCACAATCTGGGCCTACGATTACCCCAATCATCCAGGCACGCAGTTCGGAGGCCAGAAGGGACAGTTGAACCACATAATCCGCTTGCTGGACAGGCTGGTCCCACGGCTGGAAACCATTCCGCCAGGCGCTATGGCGCCAGGCAACGATTACCCGTCCTCCAGGCAAAGCGGATCATCCACCTCCCCTTCCTCGAGAGGGACTAACCTGCTGGGCATCGAGGCGCAATAAAATGGCTGCCGCAGATCTGAAGAAATTGATTGAAATACCAGGACACGCAGATCGCACAAACCGACAAGCAAAGGAAGTCCGCCATGACACTGCACAGTAAAATATCGATCGCATCCGTTCGATTTCTGCTTTTACTTTTCTGCGCGGGCCTGATCCTGTCCGGCTGCATGCATGCACCGGCCCTGGACGACGGCGTGATGCTGGGCAAGCACCTGGTTGAAAAAGAGAAAGATTACGACCGCGCCATTCAGGAGCTTGAAAAAATAATTGCCCGGAATCCCAAAGCGTCAGGACTCACATGGTACTGGCTGGGCCGCGCCCGATTTCACAAAGGCCTGTATCCACAGGCAACCGAAGCCTTTGAGCGATCCCTTGTAGAAGGCAACGTGATCACCGGCAGCATATCCAGAGTTGAAAAGGAAGGCGCGTACAATTTTCTGGGCTGGTCCTATTACCATTCCGCGGAATATCAGAAGGCCATTCAAGCCTTTGACAACTCCATCGAGTGGTCTCGATACACGCTGGGCCCCAAGATTCACTGGAGTTCCCTGTGCGGCCGGGGCTGGTCCAGGTACTTCACGGGAGATTTTCAAACCGCCTTGAACGATTTCAACCAGGCCCTGCCCCTCTTTCCCCCCAATAATACGGCGATGATCAACTTCTGCCATCGGGGGCTGGCCTTTGTCAACCTAGCCCTGAGCAACGACGATGCGGCCCTGGCCTCTGTTGACAAAGCCCATGCAAGCCAGAACTACGATCAGAATTTCGACCTGGCCCTCATCTACCTCGTCCGGGGGCAAAAAGAGAAGGCCTTTGAGCACTGGGGCGGCGCCGGATCGGCAGGCGTCCTTGTCGAGGATTATCAGGAGGGGGGTGTCGCGGGAGCGAAGATTGTCGAGATAGAGTCTGATGGAGCGGCCGAGGCCGCCGGGCTGACACCTGGCGACATCGTCAAGTCCATGGATGGGCAGCTGATTGCTGGAGCCAGGGATTTTGCGGCCCGAATCTCCGGCTCTGTGCCGGGAAAAAGCGTGCGAATCGATATTCTCAGAAACGGAAGCCCGTTGCAGAAGACCCTGACCGTCGGGTCCGCGGAAGCGCGAATGGCCAAACAGCCTCTGATTGCGCCGGTGGTCAAGGTGCGACCGATTACTCTCGCGTCCAGCGCCGAGCCCTTGCCGCCGCAAGAGGAACTTCCCCCGGTCCAGCCCGATCAGCCTTCTGTACCGGAAACCATGTCGCCGCCCCTGGCGACGGTACTTTCCATGGACGCTGTCTCGGTGATTCCACAGGAAGTGCCTGCGGGAGAGTCGTTTCAGGTCAGAATCGACCTGTATGCTGAAAACCAAAAGAATCCGGCTCCGAAGATCACCGTCACCCTCCACTGCGCGGTTTCCAAGGATGGCAAAATCCTCAAACAGTTCGATCCGGAAAGATTCAAGGTGCCCAACGGTGAAGCCGAGACCATTACCAAGACAATAAGGGCGGGAAAGACCCGGGGCGATTATGCCGTGGGCATACGGCTCGAGCTGGAGGGGAAGAAGGCGGAACGATCGGTGACGTTCAGCATCAAGTAATTTGACGCACAGGGCATGCATCCATATGTCCATTCCTGTTTTCCCGGCCATGGAAAATTTCCGGGGAACATTCTCCATGATGCCATCAATAACCGCCCGACCCTTCCCGCCGGCATCGTAAATCACTTTTTTGTATCTCAATACATAGTTTATTCCATTTTGGTTGCTCGA
>CALMTS010000097.1 GCA_937872685.1 uncultured Desulfomicrobium sp. | reverse complement strand
ACTATCGCACATGTTATAAGGCCAGGAATAGCGCCGCACCAAATCCAAATCCGGAGGGTTGGATCATGCCTGACGCATCTCCCCTGGCCATGCGGCCTGATGCTGACCACGCGGGATATATCAAACGGCTGCGCGGGAGGCTTGGTCTTACCCAGCAGGCCTTGGCCGAGCGTTTGGGGGTCTCTTTTGCCACGGTCAATCGGTGGGAGAATGGGCAGACACGACCGTCGCAGCTCTCCTGGGGGCAGATTCTCCTCCTGGAAGAAGGTGTTGCCGAAGATGCCGCGCCCTATGGCGATGCAGACAGTTCGGCTCCCCTACCCCTGGACTTCACGGCCCAGCCCGAGTTCGTACGGATCATGGCCGAGGGGGAGCGCCTTTCATACGGCCACCTCATGAATCCCGCCTTTGCCACAGAAATTTCCAGCATCGATCCTCTGCCGCATCAACGTATCGCCGTATATGAGCATATGCTCAGAAAACCCCGCTTGCGCTTTCTCCTGGCCGACGACGCCGGAGCGGGCAAGACCATCATGACTGGACTCTATGTCCGGGAGATGCTCTCGCGCCGACTTCTCAAACGTGTGCTGATACTCCCCCCGGCCGGACTGGTGGGCAACTGGCAACGAGAACTGTTCGTTCTCTTCAATCTGCCGTTCGCTATTGTCAGCGGCAGCGATACCAAAGGGGACAACCCGTTCACCGGTCCTGACAGTGACCGCGTGATCGTCAGCGTCGATACCATGGCCGGTGAACGGGTCTTTTCCCGCCTCGCGGAGGAAGACGTGGAGCCGTACGATCTGGTGGTCTTTGACGAGGCGCACAAGCTCGCCTGCGACCAGGGGAATGACTTCCGAATCCGAAAAACCAAACGCTACAAACTCGCCGAGGCCCTGTCCGGGGTCTTTCCACCCGAACGCGCATGGCATTTGCCCTGGCACGCGCACCATCTGCTTCTGCTGACCGCCACGCCGCACATGGGTAAGGATTACCCCTATTTCGCGCTCTGGAGGCTTCTGGAGCCGGATATCTTCGCAACGCTGGATGCCTTTTATGGATTTCCTGCCGACCAACGACAGCATTACTTTATCCGGCGCACCAAAGAGGAAATGGTCACTCTGGATGGTCGTCCGCTCTATCCCACGCGCATCTGCGATACGCTGGGGTACGCGCTCGCGCAGGGAGAAGAAAGCGAGCAAAGGCTCTACGACGAAACCACTGATTATCTGCGCTTCATCTACAACAAAGCCAAGGTCCTCAACCAGTCCGCGGCGCGGCTGGCCATGTCCGTTTTCCAGCGACGCCTGGCCAGCTCCACCTACGCGCTGCTACGCTCCTTTGAAAGGCGTCTCGGGAAGCTGGATACGATCATCGACGACGTCCTGAGCGGCAATCTCAGCATCGAACAACTCCTCACTCTTCAGCGCGGCATCAGGGAAGAGGATGACACCTTTGAATCCAAATCCGCGGATGAAGAGCGCATGGAGGGCGGTATCGAGGAAAACGAACGCAGTGAAGAACTGCTGCTCCAAGGGGTCATTGCCGAATCGATGGCGGAACTTGTGGCCGAACGGGAGCAGGTTGTCGCCTTGCGAAATCTGGCTCGACACGTCCATGAGGCGGGTACGGAATCCAAATTCGAGAAGCTGCGTGAAGTCATCACGGACAGCAGGTTCCTGGATGAAAAACTGCTCCTGTTCACGGAGCACCGCGACACCCTCGAATTTCTGGTGAGACGTCTGGATGCCTTGGGTTACACCGGGCAGACCGTGCAAATCCACGGCGGCATGCACTATACCGAGCGCCAGGAACAGATTGAACGTTTCCGCAAGCCCCTTGCCGACGGGGGCGCCCGTTTCATGATCTGCACGGACGCCGCGGCCGAAGGTGTCAATCTCCAATTCTGTTGGATCATGATCAACTACGACGTGCCCTGGAACCCGGCCCGCCTGGAACAGCGCATGGGCCGTATCCATCGCTACGGACAAAAGCACGATCCGGTCGTGATTCTCAACCTGGTCGCCCCCTCGACCAGAGAGGGGCGCGTACTCAAGACGTTGCTCGACAAGCTGGAAAAGATACGCAAGCAACTGAAATCAGACAAGGTCTTTGACAGCATCGGCCGCATCTTCAGCGACATCTCCCTGAAGCACTACATGGAGCGCGCCCTGACCGACGACCTGGAGCAGATCGCGCTCGATCTGGACGGACGGCTGACCAAGGAGCAGGTCAAGGCATTGGAAGAACGCGAACGCCGCATGTACGGCGACGGCGGCGACGTCAAGAAGGAGCTGCCGCGCCTGCGCGAGAACATGGACAGGGAGGCGTTTTTCCGCCTGCTTCCCGGCTATGTCCGCAATTACGTGGTCTCGGCCGCACCGCTTCTGGATATCGTGATCGAGGGCGATCTGGACGGCGCCTTCGCGTTGCACGCAACCAGAAAGGCCCACCTCGCCCCCCTTGTCCAGGCGTTGGAGGCCTATCCTCCGGAACTGGCGGACAGGCTCACCGTATACCGGCCGGATGATCGCCAGAGCGCCATTTGGATGCATCCGGGTGAACAAGTGTTCGAATGCTTCCGTGGTCTCGTGCGCGAGAGCCTGAAGCAGCACGCTCTGCAAGGGGCGGTCTTTGTCGATGCCGAGACCGACCGCCCCTATCTGTTCCATCTCGCACGGCTGACCGTCAAACGCCAGGGCGATCCCGAAGTGGAGGCCCTGGCCCAGGAAGAGGTTGTGGAATCGCGGCTGGTGGGCGTTCGACAGTACGAAGGCGCCGAAATATCGCTGTGCCCGATCGAACAGCTACTGATCCTGCGCAACGGACAAGGGCTCACACAAGAGGCGCAGCGGCTTGCATTGTCCGCGCCCCGCCTCTGCGAACAGGCCAAGGCATACCTTACCGAGCGAGTGTGCAGGACCATGGCCATGGAGCACAGGGCTCGCATGCTCGAATCCCTGCCCGAGCGCGAGACCTTCATCCAGCGCGGATACAATTTCCACGAAACCGAACTGGCCACTGCACGAGCCAAGCTCTCGCAAAAGGCGCGCGCCGGAGACAGGGGCGCGACATTGGAACTCGCGCGTATCAAGACCCAGCAGCGCGAACTCGGCAGTCGGCGCGAATCCGCTCTGGCCGTGATCCGGCGCGAGCCCGAGCTTTTGGCGCCAGGCGATGTGGAGTTTCTCGCCCACGCCCTTGTCCAACCCCCCTCTGAACAGACCGCCGCGGAAGACGCGCAGCAACAATTGATCAATATCGAGCGCGTGGCCATGGACCTGGCCAGGGCCTATGATGAAGCCACCGGCGCCAAGGTGCGGTTCGTGCATACGCCGCAGCTGGCACGTGCCGCGGGCTTGCCGGACAACCCCGGCTTTGACATACTCTCCCTCGGTCCGGATGGGGA
>CALMTS010000096.1 GCA_937872685.1 uncultured Desulfomicrobium sp. | reverse complement strand
CCTCAACGCCCGTAGACGTCTTCGAAGCGCACGATGTCGTCTTCGCCCAGGTAGCTGCCGACCTGCACCTCGATCAGCTCCAGCGGGATCTTGCCCGGGTTGAGCAGACGGTGCACCGCGCCCAGGGGAAGATACACGGATTCGTTCTCGCGCAGCATGATCTCCTCGCCGTCCCTGGTCACCAGGGCCGTGCCCTGGACCACCACCCAGTGCTCGGCGCGGTGGAAATGCTTCTGCAGCGACAGGACGTGCCCCGGCGAGACCGTGATGCGCTTGACCTGGTAGCGCGCCCCGTCACCGATGGATTCGTAGTGCCCCCAGGGCCGGAAGACCTTCTTGTGGGACACGGCCTCGATGCGGTTCTCGGCCTTGAGCTTGTCCACGATCTTCTTGACCTCCTGCACCCGGTCCCGCGGCGAAATGAGCACCGCGTCGGCGGTCTCGACCACGATATGGTTCTCCAGACCCACCGCGGCCAGCAGACGCGTCTCGGCGTGCAGGTAGGAATCCCGGACGTCGCAGGTCACCACGTCGCCCTTGAGCACGTTGCCGCTCCCGTCCTGCTGTCCGGCCTGCCACAGGGCGTCCCAGGACCCCAGGTCGTTCCAGCCGCAGGACAGGGGCACCATGACCCCCTTGTCCGTCTGCTCCATGACGGCGTAGTCGACGGAGTCTTCGGGACAGGCGGCAAAAGCGTCCCGGTCCAGGCGCAGAAAGTCCAGATCCTGCCGGGCTGCGTCCAGGGAGTTGCGGCAGGCCTGCACGATGGCCGGGGCGAAGCGCTCGAGCTCGGCGAGGACCGCGTCGGCCCTGAAGACGAACATGCCTGAATTCCAGAAATATTCACCCGAAGCCACGTACCCCTGGGCCGTGGCCAGATCGGGCTTCTCCACAAAACGGTCGATGGCCCTGGCCGATGAGCCTTCAAGGGCCGCCCCCTGGCGGATGTATCCGTAGCCGGTTTCCGGCGCGGTCGGCACGATGCCGAAGGTGACCAGATGCCCCTTTCCGGCATGGGCCGCTGCCTCGCGCACGGCCTCATGGAACCCGGCGGGGTCGGCGATGAGGTGGTCGGCGGGCAGCACCAGAAGGACCGCGTCGGGGTCCGAGGCCAAAACGCTCAGGGCCGCCACGGCCACGGCCGGGGCCGTGTTCCTGCCGACGGGTTCGAGGATGATGGCCGACGGGTTCACGCCCATGGCCCGCATCTGCTCGGCGATGATGAAACGGTGCTCCTCGTTGCAGATGATGACCGGTTCGGCCATGGCGTCCAGGCCCTGCAGGCGCGCCAGGGTGTTCTGGACCAGGGTGTTCCTGTCCAGGAGGGGCAGGAGCTGCTTGGGGTAGAGCTTGCGGGAGAGGGGCCAGAGCCTGGTGCCGGATCCGCCGGCGAGAATGACGGGAATGATCATGTGCTTCTCCGGAAACGGTATGAATGACGACCCGTTGTCTATACCAGATGGCGACAAAATCAAATGGCATTTTCCCCGGCCGCGGCAACAGGCCGAACTCCGGGAACCCGCGCCGGAAACCCAACTGCAGGGGTCTGGATTTATGCAAATCTTTGCCGTAAGAGGTGTTTTCACGTCAACACCGGTCAACAACGAGGCGGCAATGAGCAGAAACGTGATCAATATCTACCCGGACGAGCTGGAAGAATTCCGCACCAAGACCAGGGAGCGCAACTACCTCCTGATCGACGTGCGCCAGCCCGGCGAATATGCCGAGGGACACATCCCCGGCGCCCAGCTCATCCCGCTTCCGGAAATCGAGAGCCGCCTCGATGAACTTGAAGAGGACAAGAACCTCATCCTCTACTGCCGCACCGGCGGCAGATCCGCCGTGGCCGCGGCCCTCATCAAGGACGCGGGGCCCAGGCAGGGCCGGCTCTACAACCTCGTGGGCGGCATCGCCGGCTGGGAGGGCAAGGAGCTCAAGGACATCCCCCACCTGGAACTCTTCCCGCGCGACATGCCCCTGGCCCAGACCCTCTACCGGGCCATGAACATGGAAAAAGGGGCCTGGCTCTTCTACAACGACCTGGCCCAGGAATACGCGGGCACGGAACTCGGCGACATGATCCGGGACCTCGGCGGCATGGAAGAGGTCCACGCCCGCAGCATCTTCACCTTCTGGAACAAGCACCGCACGGCGCCGGCCCCGGACAGCTTCGAGGAAATCTTCGAACGGCTCGACGGAAAGATCATGGAGGGCGGCAAGCCCATCTCGGCCTGGATGGCCCGCCTGGGCAAGAATCCCGAGGACCGCAAGCTGCGCCTGCTGGAGCTGGCCTGCGAGATCGAGTACTACGCCTACGACCTCTACCGCGGCCTGGCCAAGCGGGACAACGACAGCGAGGCCGTGCAGACCTACCTGCTTCTGGCCGAACAGGAGAAGGCCCACGTGCGGGTCATCTCCAAGGCCCTGAACCGGGTCTTTGGTGCCTGAGGTCTATCTCGAACGCGCCCCGGACTATTCCCGGGCGCCGCAGACCGTATCCCTCCTGCTGGGCCATGCCCTGCCGGACATCTCCGGCGCCCGCCTGCTGATCAAGCCGAACTTCGTGGCCCTGCGCAACGCGCACCTCTGCTGCACCCACCCGGCGGTCATCGCCGCCGCGGCCCGGCATTGCGTCGAGCGAGGCGCAAAGGTCACCGTCGGGGATTCGCCGGCCTTCGGCACGGCCCAAGCCATCGCCGCGGCCATCGGCCTCCCGGAACTGCTGCGCCCCCTTGGCGTGCCGGTCATCACCCTCCGTCGCGGGGTGCGCGTCACCAGCGGCGCGGTGCGCGTCCCGGTTTCGGCCGCCGCCCTGGAGGCCGACCTCATCCTGAACCTGCCCAAATTCAAGGCCCACTCCCAGATGCGCTTCAGCGGCGCGGTCAAGAACCTGTTCGGCTGCATCCCGGGGGTGCACAAGGCCTGGCTGCACGCCCTGCACGGGGACAAGGGCGGGAGGTTCGCGGAGATGATCTGCGGGCTCATGCGGGTTCTGCCGCCCGTGGTCAGCCTCGTGGACGGCGTGGAGGCCATGCATCGCACGGGGCCCATCGCCGGGGACCCCTTCGGGCTCGGGCTGCTGGGGGCGAGCGCGAACCCCGTGGCCCTGGACGCGGCGGCCGGGATGGTGCTGGGGAGAACGGCCGAAGCCTTTCCGGTCTGGCGGGAATGCGTCCGGGCGGAGCTCAGCGGAGCGGATCCGGCGGACCTGGATTTCCCCCTGCTCGGCCCGGCGGACTTCAACGCGAAGGGGTTCGTCCTGCCACGGACGCTCAAGCCCGAGTCCTTCCGGCCCGACGTCCTGTTGCAGAGTCTGGTCAAGCGCACCTGGCTCGCGCGTTTCAGAGGCTAACAGGCCGCCCCAAAACGGCGATCTGCTGCGTCAGCGAAAAAATCCAGACCGCTTA
>CALMTS010000095.1 GCA_937872685.1 uncultured Desulfomicrobium sp. | reverse complement strand
GCAGGCCCCGGTCGAAGGCGGCGCGCAGCCTGGGCCCGGCGATGGAGGGGGGCAGGGTCGGGATTTCGAAGACCCTCCGTCCCAGCAGCTCCTCCAGATGCCCGACGATGGCCATGGTGTCGGTCATACCGAGGACGGCCGGGAACCCCACGAACTCCGCGTCGCCGACCAGGGGCGCGACGCTTTTGGCCAGCTCTTCGCGAATCTTGGGGTCGGCCAGGCTCCAGGCCATGTGCTCGGGGTAGAGTTCGCCTCCCATGCCCGGAAAATTGATCCGCGCCGTCCGCAGCTGCGGCCAGTCGGAGCGGACCTCGGCGATCTGCCGCGCCGAGAGCCCCTTGAGGCCGTGAAAGTCCACGATGAGCGTCCGGGCCCGGGCCTCCAGCGCCTCCACCCCGCCCCAGGCGGAGCAGGGCAGCAGGTAGGTCGGCTTGACGGTCCCGGCGGAGGTCAGGGCGGCCGTGTTGCGTCCGGCCCGGCCCGTATAGCACAGGCCGTGCGCACCCAGGAACGACGTAAACTCCTGCAGGGCGACGGCGATCTCCTCATCCTTCATATATGAATAGGGGTGCTGCGGCAGGTCGCGGCGCACGGCGGCCAGGGCGGCGAAGGGGTCTTCCCAGACGCGCTGGCCCGCCACGGGGTGCACGGCCATGAGGTCGATGAAGCCCGTGCTGAAATCGATGCCGCCCGTGGCCCCGGCCTGGGCCACGGACAGGCCGCGCGCCGCGGCGAAAAGGCTGGCGGCCATGCCGGCAAAACCCGAGCCGATGACCATGACGTCGAATGTTTTCATGATGCCTCCGTGTCGATGGGGAGGCATTTGTCCCCGTCGTCCCTGGTCGAGGGGGCCGGTTCGAACTCCAGGTCCATGGCTCCGCAGTAGAGGGCCTCCTGCAGGTCCGCCTGCATCAGCGGCACGCCCCAGAGGATGGGCGAGAAGCCGCGCCAGCGGCGTTCGGTGAAGGTCTTGAGCTCCGCCAGCCCCTGCATGCCCGCGACCATGCCCCGGTCGTAGAGGTGCCCGGTCACGCGCTGGCCGCAGAAACCGCCCTGGCACGGGCCCTTGCCCACGCGGCTGCGCATGCCGATGGCCTTGAGCATGGAGCGGCCGCGCATGCCCCCGGACTCTTCGATGATGGAATCGATGACGCCGCGCGAGACCATTTCGCACTCGCACAGCACCAGGTCGTCCTCGGTGCGGCTGTCCACCCAGGTCCGGGGACCCTTGCCGGGCTCGGTCCACTGGCCCAGGGTCGAGGCGGGCAGGGGTTCGGTCCGGGTCAGGCAGGGCGCGCTGACGCCGAGCTTGGCGCAGGCCAGGTCGGCGGCCTTCTCGGCCATGAGGCGGTAGGTGGTCAGCTTGCCGCCGGTGATGGTGATGAAATTGCCCACGCCGCCGTCCGCGTGGTCGATGAGGGCGAAGCCGCGGCTGACGGCGCGGTCGTCGCCGGCCGGCCCCAGGGATACCAGGGGGCGCACCCCGGCGTAGGCGCGGATGTAGCGCGTGCGCTCCAGGATCGGCAGCATGGCCCGGGCGTCGTCGATGATGCGGTCGGCCTCCTCGACGCTTGGCCTGCAGCCGTCGGGCGAGGCCACGCGGATGGAGGTGGTGCCGAGGATGGAGACGGTGCCTCCGGGCACGAGGATGTCGGCGTCGGACGGCTTGCGCAGGCGGTTGATGACGCGCGTGGCGATGCGGTCCTGGGTGATGAGCAGGCTCCCCATGGAGAAGAGCATGCCGATGTGCGCCCCGGCCAGGGAGGCCACATGCGCGGCCCAGGCTCCGGCGGCGTTGATGACCAGGGAGGCCTCGATGCGGACCTCTTCGCCCGTGGTGATGTCCCGGCAGAGGACGCGGACGATGCGGCCGCCCTCGACCTCCATGGCCGTCGCCTCGAGGTTGCGGCGCATGGAACTGCCCAGGCTCAGGGCCTGGGCGATGTTGTCCAGGGAAAGCATGAAGGGGTCCACGGCGCCGTCCTGGACGGCAAAGGCGGCCAGGAGGTCCGGGGAAAGGGCCGGTTCCATGGCCCGGGCCGTGGCGGTGTCGACGCCCCGGCAGGGGATCCCGCTTTTGGCGCACAGGCCGGGAAAGTCCGCGGCGTAGTTCTCGTCGTCGCCCTTGACGGCCACGAAGAGCCCGCCCGTGTCCTCGATGCACTGCGGGGCCAGGCGGCGCAGGATGTCGCCTTCCTCGCGGCACTCCACGGCGGCTTCGCGGTCCGAGGCGACGTAGCGCGCGCCGCTGTGCAGCAGGCCGTGGTTCCCGCCCGAGGCGCCGGAGTTGACGTCCCGCTGTTCGATGAGCAGCGCCTGGACTCCGCGCAGGGAGAGGTCGCGCAGCAATCCCGCGCCGGTGGCGCCGGCCCCGATGATGAGGACGCGGGTTTGAAGGGTGGTCATGGTTTCCCCGGATGACGTGAAACGCCCTGAAAAAATGAATGAAAGCGAACAAAGCGAACAAAAACCGGCCCAGGAGCGCGACTGCGGCCAGGCGGCAAATCCTGCTGGTCAGCGGCCGCAAGCCGTGCTAGAGGCTGCCAAGGGGCATGTCGCCCTGTCTGCGGCGCCTTCTAACATGAGGCGCCAGATTCTGCCAGATTTTTTTTCTCAAAACGACACGGCCTTGAGTTTTTTGTTCGAAAACGAAAGGAGTTTTCATGAATGACGCGCACTCTCCCGAGGGGCAGGACACAGGCGCCCGGCACGTCACGGTGCGTCAGCGGCACGCCGAGATGATCCGGATGGTCCGGGAGACCGGCTTCGCCACCATCCAGTCCCTGGCCGACCACTTCGGCATCACCCCGCAGTCCGTGCGGCGCGACATCAACACCCTGAACGCCAAGGGCCTTCTGCAGCGCTACCACGGCGGCGCGGGCCCCTGCCTGAGCACCGAGAACATGGACTACCTGGACCGCAAGGTCCTCTGCCTGGCCGAGAAGAAGGTCATCGGGCGCATGGTGGCCGAGGCCATCCCCAACAAGTCGTCCCTGTTCATCAACATCGGCACCACCACCGAAGAGGTGGCCCGCGCCCTGGGCGGCCACAAGAACCTCCGGGTCATCACCAACAGCCTCAACGTGGCCACCATCCTGACCGGGAACCCCGAGGTCGAGATCATCGTCGCCGGCGGCCTCATCCGCCACCACGACGGCGGCATCGTGGGCGAGGCGGCCATCGACTTCATCCGCCAGTTCAAGGTCGACTACGGCATCATCGGCATCAGCGGCATCGACATGGACGGGACGCTGCTGGACTTCGACTACCGGGAGGTCCGCGCCGCCCGCGCCATCATGGAGAACTCCCGCCAGGTGTTCCTGGTCACGGACCACACCAAGTTCGGCCGCAACGCCATGGTCCGCCTGGGGAACATCGACGAGATCGACGCCCTGTTCACGGACAGGAACCCGCCGGCCAGCGTGCTGGAACAGATGCGGCGGGGCGACGTGGACCTGCATGTGGGGGAAGAGAAGGAATAAACTGAACAGTTTCGAAAATAATAGGTCAGCTGACCAATTTTCTTTTTCAGTTGAGAAAATTTATTTCGTCTGCTACAGGCTTGCGAACACGACGCGCGGCGCCTTTCCGTCGCCCGCGTCCCATCCCGCCACGGAGGAGCCGCATGGGGCTTCAGCTTGATTCCATCGACCGCATCGTCGACGGCGAAACGCACCTCAAGGACGTTTCCCTCACATTCCAGTCCGGCCAGCGCTACGTGCTGCTCGGGCGCACCCAGGCCGGCAAGACGTCGCTGTTGCGCATCATGGCCGGCCTCGACCGCCCGTCCCGGGGCAAGGTCCTGGCCGACGGCCAGGACGTGACCGGGGTGTCCGTGCGCCGCCGCAGCGTGGCCATGGTGTACCAGCAGTTCATCAACTACCCGTCCCAGACCGTCTTCGACAACATCGCCTCGCCCCTGCGCATCGCCGGGACGCCCAAGGCCGAGATCGAGAAGCGTGTCCTGGAGACGGCCAGGATGCTGCATCTGGAGCCGCTCCTGAAACGCCTGCCGGCGGAGCTTTCGGGCGGCCAGCAGCAGCGCACGGCCATCGCCCGGGCCCTGGTCAAGGAGGCGCACCTGCTCCTTCTGGACGAACCCCTGGTCAACCTCGACTACAAGCTGCGCGAGGAGCTGCGCGACGAATTGCAGCAGATCTTCGGGCAGCGCGACTCCGTGGTGGTGTACACCACGACGGAGCCCACCGAGGCCCTCATGCTCGGCGGCAACATCGTCGTCATGCACGAGGGCAGGGTGCTGCAGACCGGGCCCACGGCCGAGGTCTTCCACAACCCGGCCACGACGCAGGTGGCCGAGGTCTTCAGCGACCCGCCCATCAATTTCATCACCGCCGAGGTCAGCGCGTCCAAGGCGCACCTGCGCATCGGCATCGACCTGCCCCTGACCGGGCACCTCGAAGGCCTGACGCCGGGCACCTACAAGTTCGGCATCCGCTCCCATCATTTCAACCTGAACCGCAAGACGGACGAGGACGTGGAGATCCGAACGGTGGTCGAACTGGCCGAGATCAACGGCTCCGAGACCTTCGTCCATTTCCATTACCGCAACCGCTCCCTGGTCCTGCAGGAGCAGGGCGTGCGGTCCTTCAAGGTGGGGCAGGAGGTGTCGGTCTTCGTGCGCCCCTGCGACGTTTACGTGTTCGGGGAGGACGACCGGCTGGTCAGATCCCCGGCCTCTTCCGCCACATGCTCCGCAAGCGCCTGACCGAGGTTTTCCATGGCTAAAATCGAACTCGAGAACATCGCCCACAGCTACCGGGCAAACCCGGCGAGCGAAGACGACTTCGCCCTGAAGCGGGTGCACACGGTCTGGGAAGACGGTGGCGCCTACGCCCTGCTGGGCTCCAGCGGCTGCGGCAAGACCACCATGCTCAACATCATCTCCGGGCTCCTGACGCCGAGCCAGGGGCGCATCCTCTTCGACGGCAAGGACGTGACCGCGCTGCCGCCCGAGAAGCGCAACATCGCCCAGGTCTTCCAGTTCCCGGTCCTCTACGACACCATGACGGTTTTCGACAACCTGGCCTTCCCCCTGCGCAACCGCAAGGTGGAGGAGGGCGAAGTCAGAAGCCGCGTGCACGAGATCGCCGAGATCCTGGACCTGAGCCCGTACCTGAACAAGCGCGCCAGCGGCCTGGCCGCCGACGCCAAGCAGAAGATCTCCCTCGGCCGCGGGCTGGTGCGCAAGGACGTGGCCGCCATCCTCTTCGACGAACCGCTGACCGTCATCGACCCGCACCTCAAGTGGCAGCTGCGCAGGAAGCTCAAGGAGATCCACAAGCAGTTCAAGCTGACCCTGATCTACGTGACCCACGACCAGACCGAGGCCATGACCTTCGCCGACAAGATCGTCATCATGTACGACGGGGCGCTCCTGCAGATCGGCGCGCCCGACGAACTCTTCGAAGACCCGGCCCACACCTTCGTCGGGTACTTCATCGGCAGCCCGGGCATGAACCTGCTGCCGTGCACCGTCGACGGCGGGGACGCCGTGCTGGGCTGCGGCCGCATCCCCCTTGACCCTGCCGTGGCGACCAGGGCCGGCTCGGGCGCGTTCCAGATCGGCATCCGGCCGCTGTATCTCGAACTCTCGGACAGCGAGAAGCCGGGGGCCGTCGCCGGCCGCGTGGCCTCCGTCGAGAACGAGGGCAGCAACCGCATCGTGACCGTGCTCGCGGGCGACTGCAGGCTCAAGGCCCGCGTACCTGAAGGCCGGCACATCCCGGCCGACAGCTGCTGGGTCGTCTTTCCGCCGCAGCGGACCAAGCTTTTTCGCGACCAGTACCTGGTCAAGTAGGAGGGGGCATGGATAAATGGGAAAACAACAGGGCCTGGTTTCTGATCCTGCCCGTCTTCATCATCGTGGCCTTCAGCGCCATCGTACCGCTCATGACAGTGGTCAACTACTCGGTCCAGGACATCCTGGGCCCCGGCCAGCGCGTCTTCGTCGGCGCCGAGTGGTTCCGGGAGATGCTCTCCAACTCGCGCCTGCATGACGCCCTCATCAAGCAGCTCATCTTCTCGGGCCTGGTGCTCCTCATCGAGATCCCCCTGGGCATCGCCATCGCCCTGACCATGCCGGCCAAGGGCTGGACGGCCTCGGCCTGCCTGGTGCTCCTGGCCCTGCCGCTGCTGATTCCCTGGAACGTCATCGGCACCATCTGGATCATCTTCACCCGGCCCGACATCGGCCTCATGGGGGCCTTCATCAACAAGGCGGGCATCCCCTTCGACCATACGGCGCACCCGCTGGACGCCTGGATCACGGTCATGCTCATGGAGGTCTGGCACTGGACGCCGCTGGTCGTGCTGCTGGCTTACGCGGGCCTGCGCTCCATCCCCGACGCCTACTACCAGGCGGCCAAGATCGACGGCGCCAGCCGCTGGGCCGTGTTCCGGTTCATCCAGCTGCCCAAGATGCGGGGCGTGCTGACCATCGCCGTGCTGCTGCGCTTCATGGACAGCTTCCTGATCTACGCCGAGCCCTTCGTGCTCACGGGCGGGGGGCCCGGCAACGCCACGACCTTCCTGTCCATCTACCTGGTCAAGCTGTCCACGGCCATGGACCTGGGTCCGGCCGCGGCCTTCTCCATCATCTACTTCCTCATCGTCCTGCTGTTCTGCTGGCTCTTCTACCAGGCCCTGCAGGCCGTAGGCACGGGGGACAAGTCATGAGCAAACGCCATTTCATCCTTATCTTCTACCTCGTGCTGCTGCTGTTGCCCATCTACTGGATGCTGAACATGTCCCTGCGCACCAACGCGGACATCATGCGCACCTTCGAGCTCTTCCCGAGCTCCATGACCCTGGAGAACTACGCCAAGATCTTCGCTGACCCCTCGTGGTACTCGGGCTACATCAACACCATGATCTACGTCAGCATCAACACGGTCATCTCGCTGGTCACGGCCCTGCCCGCGGCCTACGCCTTCTCGCGCTTCCGCTTCATCGGCGACAAGCACGTCTTCTTCTGGCTGCTGACCAACCGCATGGCCCCGCCCGCGGTCTTCCTGCTGCCGTTCTTCCAGCTCTACTCGACCTTCAACCTCATCGACACGCACATCGCCGTGGCCCTGGCCCACTGCCTGTTCAACGTGCCCCTGGCGGTCTGGATCCTGGAAGGGTTCATGTCCGGCGTGCCGCGCGAGATCGACGAGACGGCCTTCATCGACGGGTACAGCTTCCCGCGCTTCTTCCTGGCCGTCTTCATTCCGCTCATCCGCGCCGGCATCGGCGTGACGGCCTTCTTCTGCTTCATGTTCAGCTGGGTCGAGCTGCTCCTGGCCCGCACCCTGACCACCACCGTCGCCAAGCCCATCGCCGCGACCATGACCCGCACGGTCAGCGCCTCGGGCCTGGACTGGGGCCTGCTGGCCGCGGCCGGCATCCTGACCATCGTGCCCGGCGCGCTGGTCATCTGGTTTGTACGCAACCATCTGGCCAAGGGCTTCGCCCTGGGCCGGGTCTAGGAGGGTTGTCATGGATATCCGCTGGATGGCCTGGACGCCGGTCACGGCCGGCTTCTTCACCTTCATCGTGCTCATGCTCATCGGCATGACCGTGTGGCAGATCATGTCCCCGAGCATCGCGCGCCGGGGTTTTCTGCCCATCGTCACCACCCGGGGAGACCGTCTGTTCATAAGCCTTCTGGGCAGCGCCTACATCCATCTGGCCTGGCTTGGCCTGACGGAGATGGCCGTCTGGATCGCTACAGTGATATCCGTCTTCTTTCTCGTCACCGTCATGCGCTGGGGCTGAGATCAGGGCACCGGCGCGGTGCGGCAAGGAAGACGGAAACGGCGTTTTGGGGTTTGTTCGAATAACCGCAAATGGAGGTCCGTATGCAAGTTCGACGTGTTCTCTTGACCGGGATGCTGATGGTGGCATTCCTGGGCGTCACCGCTCTTGGCTTTGCCGACGAGGCAGCCCAGAAAGCGGCGGCGAAAAAATGGATCGACGAAGAGTTCCAGCCTTCCACGCTCAGCAAGGATGAGCAGATGAAGGAAATGGAATGGTTCATCAAGGCAGCCGCCCCCATGAAGGGCATGGAGATCAAGGTCGTCTCCGAAACCATCCCGACCCACGAGTATGAATCCAAAACCCTGGCCAAGGCTTTCACCGAGATCACCGGCATCAAGGTCACCCACGACCTGATCCAGGAAGGTGACGTCATCGAGAAGCTGCAGGTCCAGATGCAGTCCGGCGAGAACGTGTTCGACGGCTACGTCAACGACTCCGACCTCATCGGCACCCACTTCCGCTACGGCCAGGTCGTCAACCTGACGGACTGGATGGCCGGCGAGGGCAAGGACGTGACCCTGCCCACCCTGGACATCGACGACTTCATGGGCAAGTCCTTCACCACCGCCCCCGACGGCAAGCTGTACCAGCTTCCCGACCAGCAGTTCGCGAACCTGTACTGGTTCCGCTACGACTGGTTCCAGAAGCCCGAGCTCAAGGAAAAGTTCAAGGCCAA
>CALMTS010000094.1 GCA_937872685.1 uncultured Desulfomicrobium sp. | reverse complement strand
GAAAACGCCGCGGTGTAGCCGCCGGGGCCGCCGCCGATGATGGTGATGCGTTGCGCCATGGCAACCTCCTTCGTGTGTGAAATATGCGCGGATGGCCGGACCCGCTTCCGGCAAGGGTTTCCGCACCGGCCGCACACGTTGGCGGCCTGCGCGGAAACCGAAGGGAGACCTGAAAGGTCAGGCCGAAACGAGCTGCCTGTATTCGGCGGCGGTGATGGTCGCCTCCGACGGGTCGGCGGCGGTGATGCGCACCAGCCAGCCGGCGCCGTAGGGGTCCGAGTTGACCAGTTCGGGTGTGTCGCCCAGGGCCGTGTTGACCTCCACCACCTTCCCCGAGAGGGGGATGATGGCCGGGGAGACGACCTTGGCCGACTCGATCTCGGCGCAGGACACGCCCTGATCGAAATGCGAACCTACCTCGGGCAGGTCGATGAAGATGACCTCGCCCAGCTGGTCCTGGGCGAAGTCGGTGATGCCGATGACAAACGAGCCGTCGCCGGCCTCCTTGGCCCAGAGGTGCTCGGCGTGGTAGCGGCGGTCGTCGGGAAAGTTCAGTGCGGACATGTCGGTTCCTCCTTGAATGGAAAGATCAGTGCGCCTCGGGCTTGCGGATTTCGGCCTTGACCAGGGACGCGCGAACCTTGGAACGGTACGGCAGCAGGGCCTGGTCTTCCAGCTTCTCAAGCCCGGGAGCCTGCTGCGCCTCGACGAACACGGGCAGCATGCGGTCGCCGCAGGCGTCGAGGACCATCTTCGCGGCCTCGCCAGCCTCAGCGGGGGTGACGCGGGTCATGCCGTCGCCACCTGCGTAGGCCGAGACCAGGACGCGGATGAGTCCGTCGGCGTGGACCCGGGTCAGGGCAATGCTCTCCGCCAGCTCCTCCCGGCTCGGCGCCTCGCCGACGATGGCCGGGTACAGGGCCGCCGGACCGACGATGTCCAGCACCATGCGGCTGACGACGCCCTCGCCCAGCACGCGCCCCAGCAGGTCGGCGCGGCGCCCGTCGGAATGCAGCTCCACGGTCAGCCCGCCCTTGGCCAGGAGGCGGACCAGGGTCGTAAAGTTGTCCTCCTGCCCCGCGGGACAGGCCGAGACGTTCAGGCCCGAGATCCAGCCATGCAGCAGCTCGCTGCGCGTCACGCAGGCTTCCAGGGTGCGGCCGGACAGCAGGTAGGCCAGAATCTCGCCCGTGCCCTGTTTGATAACCGTGCCGTCGTCGAAAATGGGAAACTCCACGCCCTCGGGGTTGCGGTAGATGGAAGGGCGGTTGGCGCGGTAGTATTTGTTGAAGACGTCCTTGTCTTCCTTGAAATCGAAGGTCGTATACTTTTGGCCGCGTTCGTCCAGGAACGCCTTAACGATTTTGCAACGCAGGCAGTCCGGGGCGGTGTAGAGGGTGATGCTCATGATTGTCTCCGGGAAGACGCGGGGGAGGCTCCTCCCCCGCGGTCGGTTTATTTCTCGTCGTCGTCGACGGAGGCCACGCACAGGGCGTTGCTGCCGCCGTAGGGCACGCAGCCGTCCACGCTGACTTCCTTGGCGCGGTCGCCAAAGGCGGCTGCGCCGGGCACGCGGAATGTGTTCACATCGAGGGGCGCGACGGGGGTCTCGACCGGCTTCTCGACCTGCGGCACCCACTCGTAGGGCACGCGGTAGGCGCGGTACGTCATGTTCATGGGGATGAACTTGCCCTTGTAGGGGGATATGAACTCCCACACGATCTTGTGATCAGGTG
>CALMTS010000093.1 GCA_937872685.1 uncultured Desulfomicrobium sp. | reverse complement strand
TGACAATTCCCAGGCCGACTCGAAATCAGACCACCCTCTCCCCGCCCAACCCACCCGACGTCGCCGGCCGTGCAGACCAGCGGCATGGCCACCACGACGGTGGAGCATACCCATACGCACAATCTCTCTGACATAGCCATGACATACACCTCCATATACATACATATCTATATACCGAAGTGAAATTTATAAATACTTACTACGTACAAATCCTGCCATTAAGTAATCATTTATACCAATATAAATACATAAGCATATCATGTGCCATCGTTATAGACGTGTTAATGCCATCACAACGTCGCACCGCCCCAGGCGTGATGTCTCCAACATTACGACCTCGCAGCGGCCAGTCCCGCGCTATCGGACAGGGCCGCGCCTCCCCCTCGGAAAAGTACGCGGGCGAGCTTCGCGGCAAAAAATGCCCGCCTTCACGCCGGGACAGACACGCCAAAATTGCCGGACACGAAGGGGCACGAAGTGGGCGAGGGGACGCTACGGAAATTCAAGAAACAAACGGGAGCAGGTTGCCGGAAAAGCCGCCTACTTGCCCGGCAGAGGCTTCCGGGACACGCGGACGGTTGACGAGCAATCGAGACAGGGCATCGACTGGGGAGAAAGGAGGGGACGCATGTTCCCTAGTCATCACGGAGAAGAAGCAGAAAACACGCAGAAAGGCTTGACGAGACACGGTGAGAATCCGTGCCGGAACGCCCACGGCGAGCGAGACTCGACTCGTTGAATTCATTCAATATATTGAACGACCAGGCAACTTCAGCCAAGCCCAAAGCAAAGAAAATACCATCACATTCAAAAATAATTACATAGTCATAAGCATTTCGCGCAATAAAATATACTTATTCTTACCTAGCGTAACAAACAAACGAACACAGAAATACTTACTAAATAATCCAACAAATACTCAACAACTTCAATTAATCGAAAACTATGAATCACGTAAAGACTAAATACGGATACGAAGAGGCAAAACACAGGCGACCATTCGCATCCGAATCATTTCCATAAAAAGGGGTATACGTGATGATGCACAAAATTCTGCTCGTCGAGGACGACAACCTTCTGCGCATGGGACTAAAATCGATGCTTGAAATGCAGGGCGACTATGTCGTCGAAAAGCACGTTGCGACAGGCAAGGAAGCCATCAAGGCTTGTCAACAGAACGCTCCGGATATCGTCATACTCGACTTGCGCCTTCCTGACGAGGCCGGGACTGCCGTGATGAAAAAAATCAAGGAAATGAAACCAGATATAAAGGTGATCATCCTATCTTCATACGACGACAACGAACTGATATACGAAACGCTGGAATATGGCGCCAACGCATACATCCTCAAAGGCGCGAACCCTGAAGAAATTTTTCTCGCCATAAAATACGCATTTACGGACGATCTGTTCATCAGTCCTAAACTCGCAAAGATAATTGTAAAAGATTATTTATTCGTCAACAGACAGAGAAAAACTCTTCCACCTCTCCAGAACCTGACATCCAGAGAGAAGGAAATTGTCAGATACATAATCGACGGCAAGAAAAGCAAAGATATCGCCGAACTTCTCTACATCAGCATCAAAACTGTAAACAAACACAGATCAAACATACTCGGAAAACTCGGAATAAACAGCAGCAACGAACTCAGAAGAGGAAGCATTCACTTTTTTGACGAACTCGAAAAGACAATGAAATAAAAACTGAATAGGAGACAAAAATGTTATCCTACACTGACCACAAAGTAATCGGAAGTTCATGCACTAAAAACAAGAATAACATAGAAAATTTCTATTCGAATGAAAATTTACATCCATTTATTGTAGCAGAAAAAAAGACGATACTCATAGTCGACGATGTCAGCATAAACATTGACATTCTCGCTTACTGTCTTGGTGATGGCTACAAGATTTCAGCATCGCAGGACAGCTCAATCGCGCTCAAAAGCATTGAGCTGGAGAAGCCGAGCATGATCATCCTCGACCTTTTCATGCCGGAGATCGACGGGTTCGAATTCTGCCGAATCATCAAGTCCGACGAAAATTTTTGCGACATTCCCGTTGTGTTCATCACGTCGGCATCCGATGCGGACACGCTCAGCAAAGCTTTCGCCATAGGAGCCGTCGACTACATCACGAAGCCTATCTCCTCCCTTGAAGTGAAGGCGCGCATCAGGACGCACCTGCGGCTCAAGGCCGCGGAAGACGCGCTGCGGGAACAAAACCACCTCCTGGAGATCAAGGTTGCACAGCGCACCAAAAAAATCCAAGAAAAGCAAAATGAAATCAACGAAGTGCAGCACGAAGCAATTCTCAGGCTTTGTCTCGCCGCCGAACTGAGGGACAAGGAAACCGGGATGCACATTCGGCGGATTCAGGAATACTCGGCCCTGCTGGGGCGCAAATGCGGCCTGCCCGAGGAAAATGTCGAACTCCTCTACCTGGCCAGCGCCATGCACGACCTCGGAAAAATCGGCATTCCCGACAGCATTTTGCTCAAGCCGGGCAAGCTTGACGCCGAAGAGTGGATCATCATGAAAAGCCACACCGTCATCGGCGCCCAGAGCCTTGCCAACAGTCGCTTCAGGCTCATCCAACTGGCGGAGTCCATCGCTCGCTCCCATCATGAAAGATGGGACGGCAATGGTTATCCAGACGGCCTCAAGAGTGTTGAAATCCCCATGGAAGCCCGGATCGTGAGCATCGTCGACAGCTTTGACGCCATGCTTTCGCAACGCCCCTACAAAAAGCCGATGCCCTTCGATGAAGTTCTGGAGATCATTCGATCTGAAAGGGACCTGGCCTTCGATCCGGCCATCGTGGACATCTTTCTCACCAACATCGCGGAGTTCCAAAGCGTCGCGGCGGCATTGTCCGACTGAACTCCCTGCGGCCGCGAGAGCCCGGCCGACGACCAGGCCGGAGCAGGCACGGCGAAGCGCCATGACCGTCTACCTGACTGTTGAAAAATTTTCATAAGTAGAAGGTTGCCATGAACAAGGAGTTGTTTCGGGACTTGGCAACCGGGGTAATGATCAGAGTCCGGTGTTTGTCACTTGTGAGGATTTACCGCGTTCACCTGAACACGTTTTTTATGACCGTTTGCAGTCGGTCTTGATCAAGGGCGGCGTTGATCGCTTTGTCGTGAAGCTCTGTGAACCGTATTGTGTGTCCGGTCCTGGCAGGAAATCCATTCCTCCAGGTCGTTATTCCAGGATGCACTTGGTTGGCTATTTCGAGGGTATCGAGAGCGAGCGCGGACTTGAGTGTCGGATGCCGCATGAAATCTCCCCGCACCGTGATCACGGCACTCGTTTTTCGCTCATCGTGCCAGCATAGCGGCACCATAACCATTCGGGAATGTGAGCACTTTTTGCGGGATGAATCTGGTGAGAAGAGCCCTGACGGAGGCGGCACCCGTACGGGATAGACGGAAAAAAGCCGCAAGAATTGCCAAGGAGGGGTGTCTGATGGCGGTCACACCGCTTTGGAACTCAATGCCAAAAAACGGGGGCGCCGGTCTTTCAACAGCGGGCCCCTTTGCCCTGCGTGAACGTTCCGGGGCTCAGGCCACGGAGATTTCCCTGGTCAGACACACGTCCTGGGTGGCGTTCAGCAGCGCCACGCCGTCCAGCATGGTTGAACCTCCTCGGATTTATGTGGCCTTGCCCTGACCCGCCACCGCCTCCATGGCCCTGGCGACCTTGTCCGGGTCGCCGAGATAGAAGCTCCTGAGAGGTTTCAGGGAATCGTCCAGTTCATATACCAGAGGCATGCCCGTGGGGATGTTGAGCCCGACGATGCGCTCGTCGGAGATGCCGTCCAAGTGTTTGACCAGCGCCCGCAAGCTGTTGCCGTGGGCGGCGATGAGCACCCTGTTCCCCGCCAGGATGGAGGGGGCGATGACGCGGTGCCAGCAGGGCAAGAAACGCGCGATGGTGTCCTTGAGACTCTCGGCGAGGGGGATCTCTTCCGGTCCCAGGGCTGCATAGCGCGGGTCCCTGCCGGGCCAGCGCTCGTCGCTCCGTTCCAGGGCCGGGGGCCGGGTGTCGAAGCTCCTGCGCCACACCTGCACCTGTTCCTCACCGTATTCCCGCGCGGTCTCGGCCTTGTTCAGCCCCTGCAGGGCGCCATAGTGGCGCTCGTTCAGCCGCCAGTCCCGGACCACGGGAATCCACATCAAGTCCATGCCGTCGAGCACGATCCACAGGGTGCGGATGGCGCGTTTGAGCACCGAGGTATAGGCGATGTCGAAGCCGTACCCCCCTTCATGAAGGCACCGGCCGGCCTCCCCGGCCTCGCGGATGCCCTGCTCCGAAAGGTCGACGTCCGTCCAGCCGGTGAAACGGTTCTCCCTGTTCCAGTCGCTTTCGCCGTGTCTGAGAAGAACGAGCTTGTACATGTGTGCTCCTGTCGCATGATGTAGCCGGCCCGTCGGATCGCAGCCGAAACGGTCCTCACTTGAAGATAGCGCTCTTGCCGGGCAAATGCCACCGGAATTTTTTTCAGCCGAGTCTGTGACGGTTCACTGCCACGCATGAACCATCCGGCTCCAGCCCCGCGCCGTTGCCTTTTCCCCTTTTCCTTTCAATCGCGACAAGCCGGACTTCAAAATGTTATCCTGTAGAATTTTCCAGTACGAAATTCTTGCCGTAGCCGATCCATCTCGTGTACAAACTTTCAGATTAACTTGTGCCTTGGAATATATGTAACATTTTGACACAGCAAAAGGAGACATGCATGTTTGCCGTTATCGTAAAAGCCCATATCAAGCCTCAGCATAAACAGATGTTTATTGAAGAAATGCTCGCTGATGGGCGTGGTTCTGTGAAAAATGAACCGGATTGTCTGCTTTTCAATATTGTTCAAGATCATGAAGATGAAAATCTTCTTCACCTTTACGAAGTCTATCAAAGTGCAGAAGCCTTTGAAGAACACAAGGCCACTCCCCACTTTGTGCGCTGGCTGGAAACCACGCAGGACTGGCTTGCAAAACCCTTGGAGATCGCGACCGGCACGCACCTGTTCCCGGATGACGGCATCTGGAAAAAACAGGCCTGATGTCCCTGCCCTCCCGAGCCGGGAGCGGCAATGGCAGGCTTCGATCCGCGACGAACCTGCGGGCGCTGCCCGCAGGCACCTTTGCATGGCCTGGGGTGACATCAAGGAAGAACGGTCAACCTTCGCGTTGATTTATCTTCAATTTTGCCCCGTTTTTTCCCGGCACACCTCCCCCTCCCCTCCGCATGACTGCCCCTGGGCATCCGTTCTCGCAGAATCCCCGACTCGTCCGCAACAAGGCATCAAAAACGGACAGGACAATGCGCCGCAACTGCAGGAACCGCCTCGACGCCCCTTTGGAGCCGAAAGTCTCCACGGCTTTTCCATACAACACGAAAAATCAGGGACACATCGACCGGACGGGTGGGTTGTTCAGAGCTGCAAAGCGTGTCTTTCCAGCGCGATGGAGCATTTTCCCTGACCCGGTTCCTGTCGCCGGGTCCCGCGCATGGCTTTTGACTCATCATGCCTGATCTGGCAGGGACAGGTTTCACTGCTACCTTTATGCGGTTGAGAGACGTGGCCATGTCCGGCCAAAAACTGAAAGGGGATGACATGAGAAGATGTGTGATGCTGGCCATGATGGCGGTGTTGTTCGTTGTGGGCGCCGCCCACGCGCAGACCGCCTATGTGACTGACATTTTCGAAATAACGCTGCGCTCGGGGCCGAGCAACGGCAACAAGATCCTGAAAATGCTGCCATCCAGCACGCCGGTGGAGGTGGTCAAAAACGACAAGGACTGGTCCCTCGTGCGGGCCGAAGGCGTGGAAGGGTGGGTCCTGGCCCGGTATCTGACCAGGGAGGCTCCGGCCGCCCTTCAGGTGGAGCGGTTCGCCAGGGAAAATGAAACCCTGCGCGCCAGAATGGCCGAGATGACCGAAAAGACCACCGCCACGGCCGGAGAAAACAAGGCGCTGCTGGACCGCCTGAACCGAGCTGAAACGGAGCTGGCCGCCCTGCAGCAGCGGTATGCCGAACTGGAGCAGGGATCGAAAACCTATGTGGACATGAAAAAAGCCCACGACGAACTCATCGCGCTGCAGGCGGAAACGGCGCAGCGGGCAGACGCCATGGAGATGAAGAACAGGGACCTGAGTGGCGACACCCAGTTCAAATGGTTTCTCACCGGAGCGGGTGTCGTCGGCGCCAGTCTGCTCCTCGGCCTTGTTCTGGGCCGACTGCAGCGAAAAAAAACGGGCCGCATGTTCGTCTGAAAGAAGGCCGGCGGCGGCCGGCCGTCGCGTCCCTCATTCGGGAACGGTTCTCCCCGAACATTCCGGGACCGGCACAGGATGCCCTTCTCCACTTCTCACGATTGCGGCCCGCCGCCCGTCCGATCCGGCCCCCAGGGGCGGCAGGCGCCTTCCCTCCTGCGCTTCATGAACCTCCTCAAGTTCGCCGCCATGGCAGCGGCCCTGGCCGGAGGGACTCACGTCCTGCACAACACGACGCAATACCCGGACATCCCCTCGCGCTGGAACCCCGTCACCTGGTTCACCGGCAAGACTGCGACCCGGGCCGAGGTCACGAGGACGGAACCGGCCAGGCGCTGCAAGACGCCCCGGTCCGTCGGCTACGGCTTTCTGCACGTCACGGCCGGCAAGGACACGCAACTGACGCTGACGGATTCAGGGGGCGGCTCGCCGGTGCTCAAGCTCTCGATCAAGGCGGGCGAGTCGCGCGATATCGAACTCAGGAAGGGGTATTACAAGGCGAAAATCATCCCGGACGGAAAGCTCCGGATCCGGCTGGTCAGCTTCATCGGCAGCACCGGAAGGCTCGACCTCTAGCGGGCGCGGGCATCGGGAGGCCGCCCGCGCACCGGACGCAGGACCGGCGAAGGCCTGCGGCGGCCCTGCGAACGGGAGCGGGAACGG
>CALMTS010000092.1 GCA_937872685.1 uncultured Desulfomicrobium sp. | reverse complement strand
GTCGTCTTGGTGGCCACGAGCACCAGCTCGCAGCGCGGCATGTCCTCGGGGCGGCCGTAGGCGTGGACCCGGGGGAAGAACATGTCCCCGTCCACGGAATCGACGCGCAGCCCGTGCTCGCGGACATGGTCGAAATCGGAATGGAAGAGAAAGTGGACCTCGTGCCCGGCCTGCAGCAGCCGGGCTCCGTAGAAGGCTCCGATGGCGCCGGAACCGATGATGGCAATCTTCATTTCACAGCATCCTTGTCTGCAATTCTTATGGAAATCAGGTACATTTAATGAAAAGCGCGCGCCCGCCCCGCCCATGCCGGCCTCAGGCCATGCACCACGGGTCGCCCGCACCCTTTCGGGAGGGCATTACGTCGCGCACGGGGGCCTGCGTGTCAAGGCGGCTCCCCGGCCCGCCGCGGTTTATCTTGTGGTCCCAGGCGGTTTTGCGCTACCGGGGCAAAAACAAGGAGCTCACATGGCCATCGACTGCACCGCGTACGAGACCCTCGTCGACACCTTCGAAGACCTGATCAAGGCCAACGCCGGTCTGGCCGACATCCGCCTGGCCCCGGACAAATGGACGCTGAAGGAAATGGTCGCCCACCTCGTCGACTCCGCATCCAACAACCATCAGCGCTTCGTTCGCCTGCAACTGGAGCCCGTGCTCGCCTTCCCCGCATACGATGCCGAGCAATGGCGCGGCGTCACGGCCATCGGCACCTTCGACTACGGACATCTGGTTTCTCTGTGGAAGAGCTACAACCTGCTCCTGCTGCACCTCATCCGGGTCGCAAGCCCCGCCGCCCTGGGCAACGTCTGGCGCCGGGAGGACAGGGACCTGAGCCTTGAATTCCTGATCCACGACTATTTCGCTCATATGAAGTTGCACCGCAGCCTCTTCGCCCAGCGGGTTGACGAGATCAGGGCCGCGGAGTGATGCCCGGACCGCATCCGCGCAACGAAAAAGCCGCGCTCCGGGGCCACGGCCTTCTTTACAGCCTCTCTCCACAGGCCTAGGGTGCGCGCGTACGGAGGTGCGCGGTGAACGTTCTTCAGACTATCCTGCCGATTTTCATACTTATTTTGACAGGCTTCGTGCTCCGCAGGGCGGAATTCCCGAGTGCGGCCTTCTGGCCCCAGGCCGAGCGCCTGACCTACTACGTGCTCTTCCCGGCCCTGCTCGTGAACAAGCTCACCACCATGCACATCGGCGAGCAGCCGGTGCTGTTCATGGCCGCGACCCTG
>CALMTS010000091.1 GCA_937872685.1 uncultured Desulfomicrobium sp. | reverse complement strand
AGGAGAGAAAACATATGATCATGGTCAGAGCAATCGTACGCCCCGAGAAATCCGATGATGTCCTTGCCGCCCTGATGGATGCGGGATTCCCGGCAGTGACCAAGTATTCCGTGGCCGGCCGCGGCAAGCAGCGCGGCATCAAGATCGGCGAAGTGACCTACGACGAAATCCCCAAGACCATGCTCATGAGCGTCGTCAACGCGGCGGACAAGGACTTCGTCATCAGCGTGATCATGAAGGCCGCCCGCAGCGGCGCCAAGGGGGCATTCGGCGACGGCAAGATTTTCGTCAGCGACGTCAGCGACGTGTACACCATCAGTTCCGGTGTTTGTGATTCCGCATCCGAAGGAGTCTAGCCATGAAAGAAGTGATCGCGGTCATCCGCATGAACATGATGAACAAGACCAAGAAAGCCCTGCAGGACGCGGGCGTGGTGGCCTTCTTCGCCCACGAGGCCTTCGGGCGCGGCAAGGGCCTGGTCGATCTGAAGCCCCTTGAGGGTGCGAAGAAGGGGATCGAGGAAGCGGTGGCCGTGCTCGGGGAAAAGGGCAAACTCTACCCCAAACGCATGCTGACCGTCGTGGTTTCGAACGACCTGGTCCCCGAAGTGGTCAAGGTCATCACCGACACCAACAGGACCGGACAGCCCGGCGACGGCAAGATTTTCGTCCTGCCCATGTCCGATGCGGTGCGGGTCAGAACCGGAGAAAAGGGCGCCAAGTCCATTGAATAGAGCCGATTTCACCAGAAATCAGGACACACGAAGGAGAACACCATGGCATCATCTGCAAAAAAGCTCGTCAACTGGACACCCACGGACATCAAGGCGGACATGCTCGCCAAGTATCCGCCCAAGGTGGCCAGAAAGCGCGCCTCCCAGATCCTCATCAACGAGGCCCTGGGCAACGAAACGCCTGAAATATCGGCCAACGTCCGCACCATCCCGGGCATCATCACCATGCGCGGCTGCACCTACGCAGGGTGCAAGGGCGTCATCCTGGGTCCGACCCGCGACATCGTCAACATCACCCACGGCCCCATCGGCTGCGGTTTCTATTCCTGGCTGACGCGCCGCAACCAGACCGACGCCTCGGCCGAAGGCGCTGAAAACTACATGATGTACTGCTTTTCCACGGACATGCAGGACCAGGACATCATCTTCGGCGGCGAGAAGAAGCTCCAGGCCGCCATCCAGGAAGCCTACGACCTCTTCCATCCCAAGGCCATCGCCATCTTCGCCACCTGTCCCGTGGGCCTCATCGGCGACGACATCCACGCCGTGGCCCGCAAGATGAAAGCCAAGTTCGGCGACTGCAACGTCTTCGCCTTCAGCTGCGAGGGGTACAAGGGCGTCAGCCAGTCCGCCGGCCACCACATCGCCAACAACAAGATCTTCAGCGAGGTCGTGGGCGAGAACGACGCCGAGAAACCCGGCGAGTTCAAGATCAACCTGCTGGGCGAATACAACATCGGCGGTGACGGGTTCGAGATCGACCGCATCCTGAAGAAATGCGGCATCACCAACATCGCGACCTTTTCCGGCAACTCGACCTACGACCAGTTCGCCTCGGCCCACAAAGCCGACCTGTCCGCGGTCATGTGCCACCGTTCCATCAACTACGTGGCCGACATGCTCGAGACCAAGTTCGGCATCCCGTGGATCAAGGTCAATTTCATCGGCGCCAAGTCCACGGCCAAATCCCTGCGCAAGATCGCGGACTACTTCGGCGATCCCGGCCTGACCGCCCGCGTGGAGGAGGTCATCGCCGAGGAGATGCCCGAGGTCGAAGCCGTGGTCGAGGACGTGCGCACCCGTACCACCGGCAAGACGGCCATGCTCTTCGTCGGCGGTTCCCGCGCCCACCACTATCAGGACCTCTTCGCCGAGATGGGCATGAAGACCCTGGCCGCCGGCTACGAGTTCGCCCATCGCGACGACTACGAAGGCCGCCAGGTCATCCCGAATCTCAAGGTCGACGCCGACAGCCGCAACATCGAGGAGATCCACGTCGATCCCGACGAGAAGCGCTACGTCCCGCGCAAGACCACCGAGGAAATGGCCAGGCTCGAAGCCGCGGGCTTCAAGTTCAAGGAATATGACGGCCTGATCCCCGACATGGACCACCAGACCCTCATCATCGACGACCTGAACCAGTACGAGGCCGAAAAGCTGGTGGAAATCGTCAAGCCCGACATCTTCTGCGCGGGCATCAAGGAAAAGTTCTCCATCCAGAAGCTCGGCGTTCCGATGAAGCAGCTGCACAGCTACGACTCGGGCGGCCCGTATGCGGGATTCAAGGGCGCGGTCAACTTCTACAAGGAAATCGACCGTCTCGTGAACAGCAAGGTCTGGAGCTTCATGAAGGCGCCCTGGCAGGAAAACCCGGAACTGTCAGCCACGTACGTGTGGGAATAAGAGGAAATATTTATGCTACTTCGACATACACCCAAAGAAATTACGGAACGCAGCGCGCTGACCATCAACCCGGCCAAGACCTGCCAGCCCATCGGGGCCATGTACGCCGCCCTGGGCGTCCACGGGTGCCTGCCGCATTCCCACGGCTCCCAGGGATGCTGCGCCTACCACCGCAGCGCCCTGACCCGGCACTACAAGGAGCCCGTGTCCGCAGCCACCAGCTCCTTCACCGAAGGCGCCTCGGTCTTCGGCGGCGGCGCGAACCTGGTGGCGGCCATCGAGAACATCTTCACGGTCTATGAGCCCGACGTCATCGCCGTGCACACCACCTGCCTGTCCGAGACCATCGGCGACGACCTGCCCCAGATGACCGACAAGGCCATCAAGAGCGGCAAAGTGCCCGACGGCAAGCACGTGATCTACGCCAACACGCCGAGCTATGTCGGCTCCCATGTCACGGGCTTCTCCAACATGGTCAAGGGCATGGCCAAGGGCCTCGCCGTCGCGACCGGCAGGAAGAACGGCCGGGTGAACATCATCCCAGGCTGGGTCGAGCCCTCTGACATGGAGGAAGTCAAGCGCCTGGCCGCCATGATGGGCCTGGACATCATCCTCTTCCCCGACACCTCCGGCGTGCTCAACGGCGCCCTGACCGGCGAATACAAGATGTTCCCCGAAGGCGGGACGCCCATCGCCGACCTCGTCGCCTCCGGCGACGCCATCGGTACCCTGGCCCTGGGCGAGTGGTGCTCGGCCGACGCGGCCCGCTGGCTCGACACCCAGTGCAAGGTGCCGTGCTCGGTCCTGGACATGCCCTTCGGCCTGAAGGCCACGGACCGCTTCATCGACACCCTGCGCATGGTCGGCGGCACGAGCGTGCCCGATTCCATCGCCTTCGAGCGCGGCCAGCTCGTGGACCTCATCTCCGACATGCACCAGTACTTCTACGGCAAAAAGGTGGCCCTGGTCGGCGACCCCGACCAGCTCATCGCCATGACCGAATTCCTGGTCTCCATCGACATGAAGCCCATGCACATCGTGACCGGCACCTCCGGGAGCAAGTTCGAAAAGCGCATCGACGAGATCACGTCCGCGGCCGGATACAAGGCCAACGTCAAGGCCGGCGGGGACATGTTCCTGCTGCACCAGTGGATCAAGAACGAGCCCGTGGATCTGCTCATCGGCAACACCTACTGCAAGTACATCGCCCGGGACGAGGACATCCCCTTCCTGCGCTTCGGATTCCCCATCCTGGACCGGGTCGGGCACCAGTATTTCCCGACGGTGGGATACAAGGGCGGGCTGCACCTGCTGACCAGGATTCTGGACCTGCTGCTGACACGCACGGACCGCGACGAAACCGAAGAGAAACTCGAACTCGTGTACTAGACGCCAGGCGGCGGGCCGTCCCGCCGCCTGCCAAGGAGCAGAGCATGACCTTCACGCCCCCTCACGGAAAACGCCCCCTGGTGGCCGTGGCCAGCAGCACGGGCGTGACAGTGGACACGCACCTCGGCCAGGTCCGGGAGTTCAGGATTTACGACAATGACCAGGGTTTTGTCGGCGTGATCGGGACCCGCCCCGCGCCGGCGCCGGGCGGCGGAAACGCCCGCTGGGAGGGCGTGGCCGAGATCCTGTCGGACTGTGCATACCTGCTGGTCGCCAGCGTGGGGCAAAAGCCCTTGGAGATCCTGTCCGCCTCCGGCCTCACCGTCGTCGAAGCCGAGGGCTTCGTCCTCAGCCTGGTGCGGCAGCTCTATTCCGGTAGAGATTAAAATAAAATTATTTCGATATATTGGAGTTAAAAAATGGCCATTCCTGAGAGACAGATTCTGGTGTGTCAGAGTTTCCGCGTCGGCGGCGACCCCAAGGGCGTGTGCTTCAAGCAGACCGACGGCTTCCTGCAGTACCTGGAAGAAGAGATCCTGGCCCGCGGCCTGGACATCCTGGTCACGGCCACGGGTTGCATGAAGCTCTGCGAGAAAGGCCCGGTCATGGTCGTCCAGCCCGACAACTGGTGGTTCGCGGGGGTGGACAGCGAAGAGGCCATCGACGCCATCCTGGACGGCGTCGAGGCCGGCGAGCCCTGCGCCGAGTACCACGTGAGCTGAAGAACGGCATTGAATTTCGCTTCGCCCGGACCTGCCGACGGCTCCCTCCCTTTGCACAGGAGGCAGGTCCGGAGCGGGGCGGACCGAAGAATTTCCGGCGGCGCGAGAAGCCGCCCCAGGAGCACTCCATGAACAAGACCATCCTCGAAGAACGAAAGAGCCAGGTTCACCGCATCGGCGAAGAGCCCTTCGCCATGGCCTGCAACCGTCCGAGCCTGGCCGGCGCGGTCAGCCAGCGCGCCTGCGTGTTTTGCGGTTCACGGGTGGTGCTCTACCCCATAGCCGACGCCCTGCACTTGGTGCACGGCCCCATCGGCTGCGCCACCTACACCTGGGACATCCGCGGCGCCATCTCCTCCGGCCCGCAGCTGCACCGCCTGAGCTTTTCCACGGACCTGCAGGAAATGGACGTCATCTTCGGCGGCGAGAAGAAGCTCGAAGCGTCCCTGCGCGAACTCATCGCGCTGCACGCCCCCAAGGCCGCCTTCGTCTATTCGACCTGCATCGTCGGCCTCATCGGCGACGACATGGAGGCCGTGTGCCGCCGCGTGTCGGCGGACACGGGCATCCCGGTCCTGCCGGTCATGAGCGAAGGCTTCAAGGGCAACAAGCGCGAAGGGTACGCCGCCGCCTGCAAGGCCATGTTCCGGCTGGTGGGCACGGGCGACGCCACGGGCATTTCTCCCATGAGCGTCAATATCCTGGGAGATTTCAACCTGGCGGGTGAGACATGGATCGTGCGCGAATATTTCAGGAAGATGGGCGTGGAGGTCGTGGCCAACGTCACCGGAGACGGGCGCGTGGACGACATCCGGCGCTGCCACGGTGCGGCGCTGAATCTGGTGCAGTGCTCCGGCGCGACCATGGAGCTCGCGAAGATGATGCAGGAGAAGTACGGCACGCCCTTCCAGCGGGTATCCTACCTTGGTGTGGAGGACATGGCCGACTCGCTGTACAAGGTGGCCGATTTTTTTGCCGACAGGGACCCCGACATCAAGGCCAGGACCGTGGCATTGGTGCGCGAGGAACTCTCCGCGCTGATGCCGAAGCTGGCCGAGCTGCGCAAGGATCTCGAAGGAAAGAAAGTGGCCATGTATGTGGGCGGCTCCTTCAAGGCCTTCTCGCTGATCAAGGCCTTCCGGCATCTGGGCATGCAGGTCGTGGTCGTCGGCTCCCAGACCGGGACCGAGGAGGACTACAGGGAGCTGGCCGAAATTTCCGATCCAGGGACCATCATCGTCGATGACGCCAATCCCCTCGAACTGGCCCAGTTCATCAAGGAAAAGGACGTCGACGTGTTCGTCGGAGGCGTCAAGGAACGCCCCATCGCCTACAAGCTGGGGGTGGGTTTCTGCGACCACAACCATGAGCGCAAGATCGCGCTGGAAGGTTTCATCGGGATGTACAATTTCGCCAGGGAAATCCACGCCTCGGTCATGAGCCCGGTCTGGAAGTTCATGCCCCGCCGGTCGGCCGGCCGTGGGACCTGCGTCAGCAAGGAGGCCGTCAATGGCTGAGACATACGTATCCACCACCAACGCCTGCAAGATGTGCACGCCCATGGGCGCTGCCCTGGTCTTCAAGGGCATCGAGAACGCCGTCCCCTTCCTGCACGGCTCCCAGGGCTGCGCGACCTACATGCGCCGCTACATCATCAGCCACTACCGCGAGCCCGTGGACATCGCCTCCTCGGCGCTGGGCGAGAAGAGCGCCGTGTACGGCGGCGGCCCGAATCTGAAAAAGGGCATCCTCAATGTCATGCGCAAGTACGACGTGTCCCTGGTGGGCGTGGCCTCGACCTGCCTGACCGAGACCATCGGCGATGACGTGGGACGGTATCTGAACGAGTTCCGTGACGAGTTTTCCGACCTGCCCCTGCCCGAGCTGGTCCATGTCTCCACGCCCAGCTATTCGGGCACGCACATGGAAGGCTGGCATGCGGCCGTGCGCTCCCTGGCCGACCAGGTCGTGAAGGAGAAATCCGCGCCCCACGGCGGGGTGAACCTGCTGCCCGGCTTCCTGTCGCCAGCCGACTTCCGCTTCCTGCGGAGCCTGGGCGAACGGGCCGGCGTGCGCTTTACCATGCTCCCGGACCTGTCCGAGACGATGGATGGCGTGATCTGGGACGACTACCACTCCCTGCCCGACGGCGGCACCCCCGTGGCCGAAATCCGCGCCATGGGCGGCGCGGCCGGGACCATCGAGTTCGGCATGTCCGGCGGGCTGGCCGAGTCGGCGGCCCGGGTGCTCGAACGCAAGTTCGGCGTCCCGGCGCGCCGGACCACCATGCCCATTGGGCTGCGGGCCACGGACATGTTCATGGACGCCCTGTCCGAATTCGCCCCATGCGACATGCCAGCCAAGGACGCCTTCGATCGCGGGCGCCTGCTGGACGCCATGGTCGACGGGCACAAGTATATCTTCGGGAAACGCGCGGTGGTGTACGGCGAAGAGGATTTCGTGGTCGCCCTGTGCTCCTTTCTGGGTGAAATCGGCGTGCAGCCGGTGCTCGTGGCCACGGGGACGCGCAGCGACCGTTTCGCTCCGGCCGTGACCGAGGCCCTGGCCGAGGTGTGCCGGACCATGCCCGTCATCCGCGACAACGCGGACTTCAAGGATATCGAGGAAGAGGCCGCCGCCCTGGCCCCCGACCTGCTGGTCGGTCACAGCAAGGGCTATAAGCTGGCCCGGTCCGGGAACATCCCGCTCATTCGCGTGGGGTTCCCCATCCATGACCGTTTCGGCGGACAGCGCATCCTGCACGTAGGGTACGAAGGGGCGCTGTCCCTCTATGACAAGCTGGTAAACGCGGTCCTGGAGAAGAGCCAGGACGAGTGCCCGGTCGGATACGGGTATTTGTAAGCAAGGCTGTTTGCCGGGCGTTGGCATCTTACGGAAAGGCATGGATCGCCGCGTCGAGGACTCCTCGCGATGACGCACTGCCAAACCCGTCATTGCGAGCGCAGCGCGGCAATCCATCTTCGATTATCCCCGCGTCTCAGACGCGCCAACATACAAGGGAGGACGCCATGTCCGAAGCCAAAGACAGATCCAAGCATCCCTGTTTCAATAAAGAGACGTCCGGTTCCTGCGGTCGCGTGCACCTGCCCGTGGCCCCGGGCTGCAACATCCAGTGCAACTACTGCAACCGCAAGTACGACTGCGTGAACGAGTCGCGTCCCGGCGTGACCAGCGCCATCCTGCCTCCCGACAAGGCCGTGGAGTACCTGGACGAAGTGCTGAAGAAGGAACCGCGCATCACCGTGGTCGGCATCGCCGGGCCCGGCGACCCCATGGCCGAGGCCGAAAAGACCATCGCCACCATCGAGCGCATCAACGCCAAGTACCCGGATATGCTGTACTGCCTGTCCTCCAACGGTCTGGCCCTGCCCGAGCATGTGGACCGGCTGGCCGAGCTGGGCGTGACCCACGTGACGGTGACCATGAACGCCGTTGATCCGGAGATCGGGGCGAAGATCTATTCCTGGGTGCGGGTGGGCAAGGTGGTGTACCGGGGCGTCGACGGGGCGCGGATGCTGCTCGAACGCCAGCTGGAGTCCATCCGCCTGCTCAAGGCCAAGGGCATCACCGTGAAGGTGAACAGCATCATCATCCCCGGCGTGAACGACCACCACCTGGCGGAGGTGGCCAGGGTGGCGGCCGGCCTGGGGGCCGACATCCAGAACCTCATACCGTTGCATCCCACTGCCGACACGCCGTTCGCGGAGGTCGAGGAGCCTTCCAAGGAGCTCATCCACGAGCTTCGCGCCGAAAACGGCAAGATGATCCTGCAGATGACCCATTGCCGGCGCTGCCGGGCCGACGCCGTTGGCCTCTTGTGTTCAGACCGGTCGAGCGAACTCATGCCGAAGCTGCACAGCCTGTCCTGCGGCTCGAAAAAGCCGCTGAGGCCCTATGTGGCCGTGGCCACCCGCGAAGGCATGCTCGTGAACATGCACCTGGGCGAGGCGCCGGCTTTCCAGATCTGGGCCCCCCAGGGCAATGGCGCGCGCATGATCGAGGAGCGGAGCGCCCCGGAAGTGGGCTGCGGACCGGACCGCTGGCACAGGCTCGCCGAAATCCTGCACGACTGCTCCCTGATCCTCGTCGAGGCGGCGGGCAAGCAGCCCAAGCAGGTGCTGGGCGAACACGGCGTAACGGTACTGGAGTGTTCGGGCCTGATCTCGGACATCGTGACCGAGCATTTCAACGGCGGCGACATCAATCGCTACAGGACGCGGAGTCACAAGGCCGGGTGCGCCGGAATGGGTGCGGGTTGCGGATAAAATGCGTCGAACGCTCGAAGCAATGCGACGGTGGCAGGGTGACTTGCCGCCGTTTTTTTGTTTCATGAGCGCTTGAGCACTGTATGGGAATATTGTCCAGTCCTGCAAAGCGTCTTGGTGCGCCATGGAAACATTTCGGGGTGAACGGTCCGTGCCATGCTGTGTTTTTATGTACGGAAATATTGTCTGGATGCACCGTGAACAAGATGTGTTGAAGCATGATTTGTTGTACAACATGACCTTGAATTGCATGAAATTGTAATGTACAAGGATGATATTGCGGCATCGAATCAGGGCGCCCGTGAATTGCGACGGGAATGTTCTTCAGTTATATCATACTGATTTTTAACGATAATTTTGCATGCTTATGCATTCTCTCTTGACCTGTGTCTGACAGGGCCGTAAGGCGGGGCCATGAAGAAGCGTGTTTTTCTGAACTGTCTGAGTTTTCTTCTCATCTTCCTTGTGTCCGCAGGACAGGCGGGGCAGATCGTCTGCGCCTCTGCGCCTTCGGGGAGCCATGTCTACCGCGCCTCGGTGGGGCCCCGGCCCAAGTATCAGCCGGCCCCCGCGCAGCAGAAGGCAGAGCCGGTCCGGGACGACGCCGCCGCTGCGCCGGAAGAATCCGCCGATGTCCAGGGTGCGGTTGCGTCCGAGGCTGAGAAGCCGGCCGCCCCCGCCGTGAAGAAGGCCGCCAAATCCACGCGTCAGAGCGGCAAGGCCGTGGCTTCGGCGCCGGTCCCCAAGGCGCCTGTGGCCAAGGAATCCGTGAAAAGCCCCAAGGCCGGGCCCGCGACCGGGGCCGAGGCCGGGAAGGCCCGCAAGGGCGAGCCGCCGGCGACCGCCAAGGACCTCTTCCTGAACGTCCAGGCCGCCTTCCTCATCAACATGTCCACGGGCCAGGTCTACTACGAGCACAATCCGGACAAGGCCATCCAGCCCGCGTCCATCACCAAGCTGCTGACCCTTTACCTCGTCCGCGAAGCCATGGCCCAGGGCCGGCTGTCCCCGTCCACGCCCATTCCCGTCAGCGCCACCGCCGTGCGGACGGGAGGGTCGCGTATGCGCCTCAAGCGCGGCGAAAAGGTGCCTTTGAACGAGCTCATCAAGGGCATCAGCGTGGTCTCGGCCAACAACGCCTGCGTGGCCGTGGCGGAATACATGGGCAACGGCGACCCTGCGAAGTTCGTTTCGCAGATGAACGCCAAGGCCAAAACCATCGGCATGGCCAACAGCCGTTTCAAAAACCCCAACGGCCTGCCCGACCGGGCCCAGCTCTCCACGGCCCGGGACATCGCCAAGCTGTCCATGAACTATCTGCGCACGTTCCCGGAGGCCCTCAAGGTCCATTCCCTGACCTCCCATACCTACCACGGATCCACCCACCGCAACGCCAACACGCTGCTGAAGACATACAAGGGAGCCGACGGCCTCAAGACCGGTTTCGTGTGCGAGGCTGGCTACAACATCACCGCCACGGCCAAGCGCGGCGACACTCGCCTGCTGGCGGTGGTGCTCGGGGCTCAGAATTCCTCCGTGCGGCGGAGGGAAACGGCCAAGCTGCTTGATTACGGTTTCATGCGTGCGGCAAAGGAAAACGGTTTGGGCAACCGGGCGGAGGCCGCCCCGAAGAAACCCAAGGCCTGACAGCCGAAGGGCAGGGCGCCGGCCTTGAACGGAAAAAGGGATTTCGGAGACGAAATCCCTTTTTTTATGAGCCCGGGAGCACCGGGCTTCCCCGGATGGGTCCGCAAATGGTGAGGTATCAGGCCTGGCTGACGACCTGCTTCAGGGGGAGCAGATCGTCGAATTCGATGCCGATATAGAAAAGGCCCATCAGGGAGACCTTGTCGAGCTGGCCCCAGCGGACCGTGCCCTGGACTTCGTCGAGCCCCTCGAAGCGGTCTTCGCCGGATTCCCCGGCCGTGAGGACAATGACCCGGGTGCCAGTGGCGAAGTCGTAGTCCGCCTCGATGAGGATGCCGCCCCGTCCGATGTTGATGATGCGGGCCGAAATGTTCATGTCGGCCTCGGTTTCAGGGATGACCCGGCACGGGAGCAGGCAGCCGTAGCGTTCCCATTTTCTGTTCTTGGGCGTCGAAGTTGTCATTGCATGTCCTCAGGTCGTATTTCCTGGTGCTTCTATGAATACTGTGGAGTTTTTAATCAGTATCTCTCTGTATCCATAGAAGAGGAAGGCATACAAGACAAGAAGAATGGGGCTCTTTATTGCTCCGTAAGAAAAATTTTTTGCGGGAGTTCCGCCTCCAGAGCGATGCCTATGTGGTACCTGCCCTGTTTTCCGCTGTTCGCCGCCTGGCTCCAGCGCACGGTGCCGCGCATCGTCTCGGCGAAATCGAAGAGCAGGGCGTCGTAGTCGTCCTCGAGGGTGATGAGGACGCGCTCATTGGCGATGAAGCCCTGCTCCGACGCGAGCATGAGGCCTCCTGCGCTCAGATTCACGATGCTGGCCCGGGCCGGGCTCGCGTGGCCACCCGCATAGCTGACCATGCACGGTACTTCCACGGGCTGGCGTTCCCATCGGCGTTTGTTCATTGTTTTCCTCCGCGTCTTTCGGAATTCGATTGCCCATGAATGCTGGTTCGTTCCGGCCCAGTCAAGACAATGGTTG
>CALMTS010000090.1 GCA_937872685.1 uncultured Desulfomicrobium sp. | reverse complement strand
TCTCTCCGCCGGCAAAGGCGAAACACCCCCCGCAATACAGCCCGCAGGGCGCGAGGCGCTCCTTGATCAATTCGTAGTGGTTGTCTGTCATGATTCTGCTCTCCCTCACGTATTTGAAGATACAGCGATTCCACCTCATGAATTAGTCTACAGACGTCGGCAGCAGAAAAAATGCGGCCACAGCAACGAGCAAACACGAGACAGCCAGCACCGCGAATACGCGAGACAAACAAGTTTTCAGCATATTTACCCATCGCTCAAAATATTGTTGATGCATAACCACCTACGAGCACGTTTCCCCGTTCCGGCTTCCGCGCATTGCCGCCAAGCCGTATTGGCATATCCAGGCATGATCGGGCCGAATGCAATAAATTTCAACAAGTATTCTGAGTTGAGTACCACATCAATCATACTGCCGTGCCATCACACCCACGAAACCCAACGCTGTCGCATGTTGCAAAAATCACGCTCGCTCCATGAGATCCGTCATAATTTTCCAGCAAAACCAGATTGTTTCATATGTATATTAAATTGTTACATGTACTGATCGATCGTTAGTGCTTCACAAAAATGAATTTCATCATTTTCATGCTTTCTGATGCAAATAGATGCACACATAGCCAGATAAAATTGATTTTGAACACGTGAACGAGGCGAGCTGGATAATTTACAAGCATGGCGGGACTGAAGTGCTTTGGAAATTTTTGGGGAGAAAATCGTGCAAGCATGACCGCCGTGCACAAGACGACAGTCGACACCTAAGAGGGAAGACATTGTGCCATAAAGTGTGCGAGCGACTCTCACAAATCGGGGCTTGCGCAAAAAGTCTTTACTTTTTGTGTGGTTTGGACTTTGGGACGTCACATTTTTCCGGCACTTGTATTGACCACGACGACGATATTTCCTAGCCATGAGCTTTGATGGAAACTCCTACGCACATGCAGAGGTAACTCATGCGTCTCGTGGCAACACTTCTCCTGGCCGCCATGCTCACCGCAGGCCATGCCCTGGCTGGACAGGACGTGGCAGGCATCATCAAATCCCTCCAGGGGAGCGGATCGGTCCTGCGCGGCGAAGACGTCATCCCCGCCAAGGTCGGCGAGATGCTCTACGTGTCCGACACCATCCTCACCGCGGAGGACAGCAGCATGGGCATCATGCTCGAGGACGACACGCTCCTGTCCTTGGGCGAAAGCAGCCGCCTGGAAATCAGCGAATACGCCTTCAAACCCAAAGACGAGCTCTTTTCCATGGTTCTGCGCCTGCTCAAGGGCTCCTTCGGCTACATGTCCGGAGTGATCGGCCGGTTGGCGCCCGAAAAGGTAAACATCGAAACGCCCGACGCCGTCATCGCCGTTCACGGCACCCGCTTCCTCGTCAAGGTGGAGGGCGACCGATGAAACGACTCCTTTTCGCATTGATCTGCCTGCTCCTGGCGGGCTGCGCGGCCAAGGGAACGAGCGTCGTGCTCCTTGAGGACCCGGACGGAACCGTGGGCAAGGTCGAGGTCACCACTGCGGCAGGCGAACAGACCCTCGCGCGCGCCGGGGAAAGCACGTCCGTGAAGGATCCGTCAGACGCTCCGTCGGCCGTGCGGGTCCTGAGCAGGGATGACATCAACCGGACATACGGCCGGGCCCTGAATGCCCTGCCCGAGCCTTCTGAAACATTCCTGCTGTATTTCCGGTCCGGCACCACGACCCTGGCTCCAGAGTCCGAAGGGACGCCGCAGGAGGTCGCCCGGACCGTTGCGCGGCGCGCGTCCGGCGACGTCAGGGTCAACGGCCATTCGGACCGGGTCGGAACGCGCGAGGAAAACGAGCGACTGTCCCTGGAACGTGCCGCGGCAGTACGCAACATCCTGATCGACCTCGGGGTCGACCCCGGCATCATCAGAATCTTCTCCCACGGCGAGGGCAACCCCCTGATTCCCACGCCCGATGATGTCCCCGAACCCCGCAACCGCCGGGTGGAAGTGCTGGTCCGCTGAACATGACGACCTGGATTGGGCGGGGCGGCTTCAGAAAAAAGGGGTTCCGGCGCCGGGACCTCCTGCGCCTCCTGGGCACGGGGTGCGCGGTCACGCTCTGCGTCACGTTCGTGCTCGTCTCGCGTCCAGGGCTCTTCGAGCACATGGAGCACAAGGCCTTCGACGTGCTCTTCTCCCAGACCCGCACGCGCCCGCCAAGCCCGGTTCCCGTCCTCATCGCCATCGACGACAAGGCCCTGTCACGCCTGGGGCAGTGGCCGTGGCCGCGGAACATCCTGGCGGGGCTGGTGACGCGCCTCCATGAGGCCGGGGCCGACGCCGTGGCCCTGGACCTGGTGCTCTCGGCCCGGGACCGGACGTCCCCTGTCGCCGTGCTCGAAGGCCTGCCCGCGTCCGAAGCGGATATCCGCCTCAAAGGACTGCCTCCCGACGTCCTCGACCACGACCTGGCCCTGGCCAACGCCCTGAAGAAAATGCCTGCGGTCATCGGATTCAAGATCCTGTTCAGCAACGGCCAGAAACATCTTCAAGAAGACTGCACCTTAAGTCCCCTCTTTCATGAAGCGCAGGTGCCTCCGCAACTCGACCTGTACGCAGCCGAAAGCGCCCTGTGCTTCCTGCCGATCCTCGGCCAAGCGGCGCAGGGTGCCGGCTTCACCAACGCCCTCCCGGATTCGGACGGCGTGATCCGACGGGTCCCTCTCGTCGCCCGGGTGCACGACCTCCTTGTGCCTGGCCTGACGCTCAGGCTCGCGACCCTGGTCATGAACCCCGCCCTGGGCCTGGGCAGCGACCTTGACGGAAATTTTCTGCAGTTCGGCGACAGCCGGCACCACATCGACGCCAGGGGCAACATGCTCCTGAGATACCGCGGCCCGAGCGGCACCTTCGAGACCTTTTCCGTGGCGGACATCCTCGACGGCCCCGTCCCGGACCTGTCCGGCCGCATCGCCATCGTGGGCCCGACGGCCGCAGGTCTGGGGGACAACCACATAACGCCCTTGGACAGGGTTTTCCCGGGCATCGAAGTGCATGCCACGATCCTCGACAACCTGCTGCAGAAGGATTCCCTTACGCGGCCGGTCTGGGCCCTGGGCGCGGAGCTTTTTTCGGTGCTGACCGTCGGCATCCTGTCCAGCCTGTTCCTCATGGTCACGGGTCCCCTGCCCTGCATCGCCGGCTTTGCCGGCGGAGCGCTCGGGATATGGGGCACGAGCCTCTGGCTCCTCGACAAACCGGGAATCTGGCTGTCTCCTCTGCCTGCCGAGATGGTCCTGGTGCTCAACCTGGCCATCCTGAGTCTCATCAAATACGGCCTGGAGGAACGCGAACTGCGCAAACGTAGCCAGCAGCTGCTCCAGGCCCAGGACGCCACCATCCTGGGGCTCACTGCCCTGGCCGAAACACGCGATCCCGAGACGGGCGGACACATCAAGCGGACCCGGGAATACGTGCTCGTCCTGGCCCGGTGCCTGGCGCGCAAACCCGGCTTCAGGCGCCGCCTGAACCGGGAGACCATCGAACTGCTGCACAAATCCGCCCCTCTGCACGATATCGGCAAGGTGGGCATCGCCGACAGCATCCTGCTCAAGGAGGGCCCGCTTTCCGACGAAGAGCGGCTGCGCATGCAGGATCACACCATCCTCGGCGCCCAGACCCTGACCGAGGCCGAAAAGCTGACCTCCGCCCACGCCGACACGTCCTTCCTGGCCATCGCCCGGGAGATCGCCGAAGCCCACCACGAAAAATGGGATGGCAGCGGCTACCCATACGGCCTCGAGGGAGACGACATCCCGCTGGGGGGAAGGCTCATGGCCCTGGCCGACGTCTACGACGCCCTCATCTCCAAGCGTTCGTACAAGGAGCCCTTTTCCCACGAAAAGGCCGTCGGGATCATCCTCGAAGGACGGGGCACGCATTTCGACCCCGACGTTGTCGATGCCTTCGTGGAGATGCAGGATACGTTTCTGGAAATCAGCAAGCGCTATTCGTGAAGCTGCAGGCGTCTGCCGCTACCCTTTCCCGAATCTCAGACGCCCCGCGGCTCGAACTCGTCCCCGCCGCCATGTTTGTGCCGCACATCGGGCGCACGCGCCGCTTCAAGCCGGCCTCTACCACCAGCACGACAATGCCCCTACGCCTTACTCGGAGCCCTGGAACAGGGTTTTCTCTACGGATCACGTACCTCGGGCTGCGCAGCCGTGCCAAAACCTTCGCCACATCCTGGAACTGGCAGCGGCAGGCGTCCATCTTCAAACAGGCCCTGGCCTGCATCCAGGCGTCACGGTGGCCTGGTGGCCGGCAACCGCCGCAGGCTCCTGTCCGTGGAGTTTGCCGCCGGGCGCGCCCGCATCGCCAACCTGGCAGAAGTCTCGACCCGGCCGCCATCGACGAAGCGGCCCTCGTTTGAAGGCAGGATGATCAACCTCTAACGCTGCCGT
>CALMTS010000089.1 GCA_937872685.1 uncultured Desulfomicrobium sp. | reverse complement strand
AGCAAAATTGATGCGCGCTGAAGATGAGTGTGACTCATCGAGAAAGGAAGGCTGCCACCATGAATGCTTCTTCCTTACGCGCGCAGGCGGCGGACGCAATACCGCCAACAGAGAAATGACGTCCGGACTGCAAGCCTCTCACGCAGACATCCCGGACGGCCGTGACCGAATCACCTTCCCTGCTGTTGCCGGACGCAGGGCTGTGCGGACCTCCTCCGGATCTTGATGCCATTGACCCGATTCATGTCGGTTCATTTCATTCATGTCATCAGCAAGGAGGTACCAATGAAGAACGCCATCTTTCCGCTCTTGGCCGTGACAGCCTTTTTCCTGGGGGTCTCCACTCTTCACGCGGACACCGTGACAACGGTAACGCACACGTTCCAAGGCAACATCGCGTTCATTCTGTACGGCGACGGGTCACCCGTAGACCTGAATGACGCAGAGGACGTGGCCGCCTCTGATGCCGCCGGAGCCTACCTGCAGAATCTCCTGGGACTGAATTGGATGACGCAAGACTTGGCTGTCGAGGTTTCCGTGGACGTTCCAGACTCACTGCCGCAGCTGACCGAGCACTGGTGGCGCACAAGCCCGGATTGGGGAGCCATCAATTGGATCATCGCGTCAGCATCCGATTCCATTTCCGAAAACGGCGGGTTGTTCACGGAAAAAGAATTCTATAACCCGACAGTGCTGGTTTGGGATGACTACCCCGACAATCCTTCAGGTGTGGACAGATACACCGTGAACAGCCAGGGAGAGGTGATCAATAGCCCGGAAATATGGTACAATTTCGAAATCGGCCTGTGGGAGAACGGGGATGGTGCGACTCCTCCACAAACGTACGATTTTGGAGATGTGCCATCCGTCTCCGACTACAAGCCAGATGTCACAGGAATTTATCCCGGAGCAGACGGTATCCGCTCGTACATGACGTACCCACAAGAAGTGCTGTCAGAGGGAAGCGATGCGTATTGGGAGCATACTTTCGATACCGTGCTTTCCTTCAGGGATGCGAACAATGCGGCGTTCATGGTGGGCATCGAGTTCAATCGCGATGGTTCCGACCCACAGCCTGTACCGGAACCAGGGACCCTCGGCTTGATCTGCATAGGCTTGGCCGGCATGGCCTGGGCGAGATCCGTGCACGGCAGAAAACGGCAAGAGGAGTCCCGTTCATGATAAAAATGCCTGACGGCTCACCTGAGGGAGTCGCATCAGGCAGTCGAAAGCGCATCTCCGCATGCCAATCCATCCGAACGGCCATGGAACCACCCGGCTGGCTGGGTCAAAGGGCACCGTTTTGAAGGCACTCCCGCCCCCAAAAACCCAGCCGCAACTTACTCAACAACGGCTCAGTCTCTTTCATGCCCCAGCTCGTTGGACACAACCTTGGGAGCAGCATCCACGTCCATCTGCAAATCGGGGGCGTTCGGCCATTCACCTCCGTTCTGTTGTGGTTGTTCGAGCATGTCGAAACACCACGAACACATCATGTCCGCCGAGATGAACGCAAGATCATGTGCCCCAAGCAGAAGCGCGACTCGAACGTCACGGAAAATAAGGCAATGCCATAATGCGCTTCACGCCGGGCAACGTCTCCCTGGACCAAGATCAGAACAGGATCTTGAGGCAGACATTCAACCCGGGGAAATTTGCCGGACTTGACTCGCATGACCGCATACACCCAAAGCCCATGCCATGCCCCAGCGCATCGAAAAAAACATCCGACAATGAGGCAAACCGCCCAGGCCCAGCGATTGCGCGCATTCCTGGGTGATGTCGAAGGCCGTGGTCAGCGCAAAGGCGGCGACCTGCGCCTTGAACATGTCCGAAACGTTCACCGGCAGATTGACACCAGCCTGATAGTCTGAAGGATCCAGAAAGATCTTCTCCCGCCTGCGGGACGGTTCATCCTGTGATACCAGGCGCCGGGGTATTCGAAGCGCAAGGGGCGGGACATGTGAATGAGCTGGATGATTGGAACAGGCAGGTCAAAACGTGACCTGCACCCTCGCCTTTCACTCCTGCTTACATATAGCCCCATAGCTTCATCTATGATTTCGGCAGAGGCCTGCTTCACCCCAGTATTTCGTTTGCATCATCGAAAACAACTCTTGGACGTCTCACTCACCTGGTAAAGCTTTGAAAATCCGTCGTCGGTTATCAGCCGCAACTCA